>DBNT01000002.1 GCA_002299835.1 Nitrospiraceae bacterium UBA665
ATAAGAATCGCTCAATTTAGGTTTATTAAAGATTATATCATAAAAATATATCTGTCAATCCCATAACCCGTAATCACGATTAAAATCTGTAAGCAAGCAAAACAGATGCAGGAGGGCGGATAAGGGGGAGGGGTCAAGGGAGAAGGAACAGTTTTAGAATTTCTAAATCGGGATTTGGGTAAAACATATTCGTTGTTAAAATTCAAATATATGATTTAAAATAAACACTTTAATAGCTTTTAAACCGTGGAGGGAAAGGTGGCTGAAAAGATTAAAGTAAAGAATCCGATAGTAGAAATGGACGGTGATGAAATGGCGAGAGTCATGTGGCATATAATAAAGGAAAAGCTTATATTGCCTTTTGTTGATGTTAATCTGCTGTACTATGACCTCGGTATAAAACACAGGGACGAAACAGATGACAGTGTCACGGTTGAGGCAGCTCATGCAATTAAAGAACACGGAGTAGGTATAAAATGCGCTACCATTACGCCAAATGCAGCCCGTGTTAAGGAATATAACCTTAAAGAAGAGTGGAGGAGCCCTAACGGCACTATTCGTTTTATCCTCGACGGGACTGTTTTTAGAAAGCCTATAATAATAAAAAATATCCCGCCTGCTGTCCGTGAGTGGAAAAAGCCTATAGTCATTGGACGCCATGCATATGGAGATATATATAAAAGTGCTGAATGTGTAATTGACAGACCCGGCACAGCCGAACTCGTATTTACTCCACAAGATGAAGGAGAGAAAATTGCACTGAAGATTCATGATTTCACCGGACGCGGTGTAATTATGGGAATTCATAATACAGAGAAGTCGGTGCGCAGTTTTGCCCTGTCATGCATTAATTATGCCCTGAGCGAGAAAGTGGATATATGGTTTGGCGCTAAAGACACTATTTCAAAACAGTATCATAGCTTTTTCAGGGATATATTTGCAGAAGAAGTCGAGAGGGTTAGAGATAAATTTCAACAGGCAGGAATACATTACCGTTATCTTCTTATAGACGATGCTGTTTCACAGGTTATTAAATCCGAAGGCGGAATGCTGTGGGCCTGCATGAATTATGATGGCGATGTAATGTCTGACATGGTGGCATCAGGTTTCGGGAGTCTTGGCCTTATGACTTCTGTTTTAGTATCTCCTGACGGCAAGTATGAATATGAAGCGGCTCACGGAACAGTGGCGCGGCATTATTACGAGCATATAAAGGGAAATCCTACATCTACAAACTCAATTGCCTCTATCTTTGCATGGACGGGGGCATTGATGAAAAGAGGTGAGCTTGACAACACACCTGATATTGCGAAATTTGCAAAAATGCTTGAAACATCTGTTATTCAAACAGTGGAAAGCAGCATTATGACAAAAGACTTGATGCTCATTGCTGAGCCTCCTGTATCTAAGTATGCGCTTACAGAAGAATTTATTGATGCTGTTTCTGAAAGGCTGAAAAATATGCCCCGGTCTTAATAGCCGTAAAACTCTGATTTAAGAGAACGGTTCATTAAATCACGCACAGCTTCAGCAGGCGATTTGTCTTTGCATACAGTCAGATATACCTGCTCTGTTATGGGCAGGTCAATTCCGTATTTTTTTAATAATTCATAGGCAGATATAGCTGTTGTTACTCCCTCTGCTATATATTTTGTCCGGCCAGTAATTTCAGAAAGCTTAACGCCCTTGCCGAGTTCATGCCCTACTGTATAGTTTCTTGAAAGGTGAGATGTACAGGTAAGCACAAGGTCTCCAAGACCGCTAAGGCCGGAGAAAGTAACTTCTTTTGCGCCCATAGCAATGCCGAGCCTTGTTATTTCGGCAAGCCCCCTTGTGATAAGGGCAGCCCTTGAATTATAACCGAGGCCGAGCCCGTCGCTTATGCCGGATGCTATTGCTATCACATTTTTCAGGGCGCCGCCGATTTCAACGCCTGTTATATCGTCATGGGTATAAACCCTAAAATAGTCGGTATTGAATATTTCCTGAAGGAGCAGTCCTGTTTTTCTGTCTTCTGTTGCGAGCGTTACTGCTGTCGGGAGTTTTGCTATTACTTCTTTTGCAAAGCTTGGCCCCGAAAGCACGACAACCGGTCGGGCGAGTATTTCTTTCAATACCATAGAAGGTGTGAGCAGGGTGTTATTTTCGATCCCCTTTGATGCGCTTATTATTATACATTCGTTTCTTATGCATGGTTTTATAAGGCTGAATACTGTTCTTATATATTGTGTAGGCACAGCGTTTAATATATAGCGTGATTTTGCAGTTGCTTCTTCGATGTCATCTGTAGCTTTTAAATTGGCAGGCAGTTTTATTCCGGGCAGGTATATATTGTTTTCATTTGAATGGCTGATGCTTTCAACCACTTCTTTTTCATGCGACCATAGGATAACATCATAGCCTTTTTCTGCTAAAAGGGATGCAAGGGTTGTGCCCCAACTTCCGGCTCCTATTACCGATATATAACCATTTGAATAATTCATGACTAACGAATATACCAGAAAGAAGGCTAAAAGAGCAAAGCCTTAACCGTAATTAGTAATTAGTAATTACCTAAATTGAGCGATTCTGAGGCCTTTGTCATTCAGGGACTTGTTCGGGGAATCCAGTATTTTCAAAGGTA
>DBNT01000035.1 GCA_002299835.1 Nitrospiraceae bacterium UBA665
CCTATGTCTATTTCTGGGTTATATATAAGGTCTATTACTGCCACTTCCGGAGGGGAAAGGAAGCGTATCGGCGGCCCCCATGTGCCAGCACCCCTGCTTATATAAAGATATGAATCATCAACGAGTCTTAGTTTGCCGGCATGTGTAGCATTGCGGTAATAGAGTTCTGTAATGATACTGAAGGGAAATATTTGTCCTTTGTGTGCATGTCCTGAAAGCTGTAAATCAAAAAGGCCCAAAGAATCTTTATTCACAACAGGTCTATGTTTAAGCAACAGGGTGAATTTATCCTCTGGAAATTGAGAAAGTAATTTGCGCTCTGAAATATCATTGTAAATCCCATATCCCTTTCCTGCTGGATCATCGATACCAACAATATTAATAATGTCTGCAGCTGTAATCCCTTC
This sequence comes from Nitrospiraceae bacterium UBA665, assembly GCA_002299835.1. GTDB lineage: Bacteria > Nitrospirota > Thermodesulfovibrionia > Thermodesulfovibrionales > Dissulfurispiraceae > UBA665. The sequence continues at coordinate 408 of DBNT01000035.1, forward strand.
TCCTCTTAAAACCCTGAAGCCTGCTTTTTTTGTAAAATTTAGAGCCTGATTTACCCCTGCATAAAATTCGTGATTGCCGGTCACAGCGAATTTGCCATATGCAGGTTGAATCTCTTTAAATAGGCTGGATAGCTCCGTGATGTTGTCAGTTTGACCATCAACAAGGTCTCCGGTAGACACCAATATATCCGGGCTGGCATCCTTTACCTCTGTAAGAATTCGCCTCAGTCTCTTTTCCCTAACAATCAGTCCAACATGAACATCTGATATATGGACTATTCTTAATCTTCCGATTTCTTCAGGTATTTTATGGGTTTTTATAACAACCCTTTCTGTTCGTATATTTAACGCCTCAAAATATCCGTAAGTTGCTATAATTAAAGATAAAATAAGAGGTATATAAAAGGATAGTTTTAGAGAAGGCATTAGGGTTGATAAATCTTTATGGAAAACAAGCCCTGCTGTATGAATAATTAAACGGTAAATATCAAGGCATAATGAGACAGAGAAAAAAAGGAACAAGATACCCATCCACAAATACCCTGCATATGCCATAAATCGCGCAAAGTTTTCAAATTCAAATTTTTCAGACCATCTAATGATAATAGGTGCAAGCGTCATTATCAGCATAAATACAGACAGATAAAGACCTGTAAGTGTTCCAAAAGACAAGGCTGACTTTGCCTTAACAAAGGCATAAAGATGCATGCCGCCGTAAAGCAGGAAAAATATTAATAAAAATAATACCATAGCTATCGACTTACGACTACCGATTTTCTTTTTAACTTATTCTGCAAATCATCAAACAATTCATATACTGTAGGAACGACAATAAGAGTAAGAAGCAGTGATGACAAAAGACCCCCAATTACGGCTATTGCCATGGGCGAGCGGGTCTCGGCTCCTTCTCCTACCCCTGAGGCTATAGGAATCATTGCAAACACAAGCGAAAGCGTAGTCATAAGTATCGGCCTCAAGCGCACATGCCCTGCATTAAGAATAGCCTCTTTCCTCTCCATTCCTCTTTCCCTGAGAGTGTTTATATAGCTTATAAGCAGAATTCCGTTATTTACAACTATGCCCACAAGAAGAATTATTCCTATAAAACTGAAGATATTTAGTGTCTTTCCTGTCAACAGAAGGGCGCCGAATGCACCAACAAGAGACAGCGGCACAGATAGCAGGATTGTAAAGGGATGTATAAAGCTCTCAAATTGTGATGCTAATACAATATACACCATTATTATGCCTAAAATCAGGGCAAACGACAGATAGTAAAATGACTCATCCATAACATCGGCGAGGCCTGTATCCTTGACTGAATAATCAGGCGGAAGAATAGCAGCGCTTATATTGTCGAGTTCTGCCTTTGCCTCACCGAGCGGCTTGTCTTGAAGGTTGGCAAATATGGTTATAGCCCTTTGCCTGTCAACCCTGTTTATGGCAGCAGGGCCTCCGGCTTCCTGAATATCCACAATGTCCGAAAGCTCTATAAGTCTTCCGTCTTTTGATCGGACATGTAGCCTTCTTATATCTTCAGGGTTCTGTCTGTCTTCTAAATTCAGCCTCATTCGGACATCGTATCTTCTGCCTTTAGCCTCATCTTTAAACTTTGTAACATTCATCTCGCCGCTTATAAGAAGGGTTATAGCTTCTGATAGCGTGGCTGCGTCAACTCCGAGGTCTGCAGCCCTGTCTCTGTCTATATAGACTCTTAGTTCAGGCTTTCCGGTCTCATGTGATGTGTCTATGTCCACTACGCCAGGTATTTTTGAAAATTCCGATACAATTTCCTGTGCATACGACTCAAGCGCTGACAGGTCCGCTCCCATTATGCTGTATTGTATTGGCACCATTCTTACTCCTCCACCGATAAGTGAAACATCTTCAGCCGTTCCCTTTAGTCCGGGTATTTGCCTGAATTCCCTTCGTATATCTGCCATTATCTGCTGCTGGCTTTTTTGTCTCTCGGATTTCGGTAGTAGCCCGATAAACATCATGCCCTTATTTGCCTCTCCCCAAAGACCCTGAGTATAAAATACAGTTTTCACCTCTGGATTAGACCGTACAATTTCTTCGGCATCCCTGAATAGACCATCAACCTTTTCGACAGAATAACCAATAGGAGCCTCAAGCCTGACAATAAACCTTCCCTGATCTTCCGGGGGGATAAACTCTTTACCTAAAAAACTCAAAATAACAAGTCCTGATATGAAGGCTGTTATTGCGGCAAAGATTACCATAATTTTATGTTTCAAGGCTATTTGAAGCGATTTTCTGTAAATATCCTCGATATTTTTATACCCCCTGTCAATCCAATATGATATTTTCGTTGGCAGTCGGCGGTCAGCAGTCTCAGATTTGTTATTTCCATGACTGTCGACTGAGGATTGCCGACTGTGGACTGTTTTTAAATATCGTGATGCCATCATCGGTGTGAATGTAAAGGCAATGAATAGAGATACTAAAATAGCAAAAACTATTGTGAGTCCAAATTCAAGGAAAAACATTCCTATCATACCTTTCATAAAAGCAACAGGCAGGAATATGACAACAGTGGTAAGTGTTGCAGCCATAACAGCAAACCCAATTTCAGAAACAGCAAAGGAAGCAGCCTCTTTTGGCGGCATCCCCTTTTCTACATGCCTGTTAATGTTTTCAATTACGACGATTGCATTGTCAATCAGAGCGCCTATGGCAATGGCAAGTGCGAGCATGGTCATATTGTTAAAAGTGAAGTTAAAGGTGTTTATGAGTATAAGAGTAGATATTAATGAAATCGGAATTGACATCGCTACTATAATAGTAGTATTTATATTTCTCAGAAATATAAATACTACAAAGGCTGCGAGTAATCCCCCATAGATTAGTTGATATTGCACTTCATTAATAGACCTTTTAATGAAATCGGATTGATCAAAACTTATATCAAGTTTCATTCCGGGCGGAAGATTATTTCTGATATTCACTAACTCTTTTTTTATTCTATCTATAACTTCTACTGTATTTGTTCCAGACCGTTTCTGTATGCCTAATCCGACAGCAGGAAGACCATTAAACCTTACTATAGAACGTTTTTCCTCCATCCCGTCTTCTACATGGCCGATATCATGAACCCTTACAGGAGCCCCGTTTTGATATGCTACTATAAGGTTATTGAAGCCTTGAATATCTGTTATTTCTCCCTGTATTTTTACTATATATTCCTTTGTTGCGCTTTCTATTCTTCCTCCGGGTAGTTCGATATTTTCCCGCTGAAGCGCTCCCGATATATCATGTGCTGTTAATCCGTATGCCCTCAATTTATCGGCATCAAGCCAGACCCTTATCTGTCTGACCCTTAAACCGCCTGCTCTTACAGCGCCCACGCCTTCTATTTTCTGTAGTTGTTCTTTTAAAACCTCATCAGCATAAGTGGAAAGCTCCCTTACAGATTTTTCTCCTGACAGCGCCAGCCACATTACCGGAGCTGCATCAGGATCTACTTTTTCTATTACCGGTTCATCAATGTCTCTCGGCAGTTGTGCTCTTATAGCGGATATTTTCTCCCTTACATCTGAAACAGCAAGATCAATGTTTCTTTCAAGGACAAACTCCACAGTAACTGTCGAAATGCCTTCGGTGCTTGTAGAAACTATTGTCTTGACCCCGCTGATAGTATTTACTGCCTCTTCTATTTTATCCGTAACATCTATATCCATAATCTCCGGGCTGGCTCCCCTGAGAGTTGTTGTGATATTTACCATAGGGAATTCTACCTTTGGAAAGAGGTCTACTCCTATGCCCGGATAGCTAATTGCCCCCAATACAACGAGGGTTAGTATGACCATCGTTGCAAAGACAGGTCTTTTTATTGCTGTATTAGCGAGCCACATTTACCTTTCCTCCTTCAAACAGGTTATGCTGACCCCTAATAACTACCATCTCTCCTTCTTTAACGCCGTCTGTAATCTCCATTAATTCTCCGTATCTTTGTCCAACCTTCACAATTCTTTCATTCGCTGTATTATTTTCTACCACAAAGACCTTTATTAACATCCCTTCATAAAGAAGGGATGTTATCGGAACTGTAACTACATCTTTGGATAAATCAGTAAAAAGTGTTACATTAACAAACATGCCGGGTTTTAGGACGCCCGGGTTTGGAATCAATGCCTCTATTTGTAATGTCCGGGTTTTTTCATCAACTGATGGATGTATAACATTGACCTTTCCCTTGAATTCCCTTTCCGGAAATGCTGCAACACTTAATATTACATCCTGACCAGTTTTTATTTTTCCGATATCGCGTTCTGAAACTGTAAAGTTCAGCTTAAGAAGGTCTTTTCTGATTATGACAAAGATATTTGTTCCACCTCTGACATGCTCTCCTGCAGATGCTCTTTTTTCCTTTACTACTCCTGAAAGCGGAGACCTAATAACTGTTTTTGAAAGTCTCTGTTTTGATAGAGACAGCGCAGCCTTTGCCCTTTCTAATTCAGCCTCTGCAATAGATAATCTTGCTGTTACATCATCAAACTGCTGTTGTGTTACGAGTTGTTCTTTGTAAAGAGCATTTTTTCTTTGATATTCAAGCCTGGTATTTTCGAGAGTCGCCTCTGCCTGTTTTAAAACAGCCTCTGTTTTTTGGACTTCAAGTATGTAATCTTTATCATCAACAACTGATAGAATCATGCCTTTTGAAACATGAGATCCCTCATCTACTCTTGTTTCTCTTAGAATCCCGTCCACTTCTGCGCTTATAATAACCTCTTCATAAGGATTCAGAGTGCCGATTGATTCTATATAGGGTCTCACTGATTTTTTATCTGCTGCTTGTACGCTCACATTTATCTTTCTTTCTTCACGAGGCGGGGCCTCTTTTTTTTCACATCCGCCGGCTATAAAGACTGCAAAGAATAGACAGAAAAAAATAGATAATTGCAACGATGATTTTGTTCTCATATCTTTCGACTCTCCTTGAAAAAATTAAAACATTGATTTTTAATTTATAAATTTTCCAACAATGTCCCTGTTACTCTCTTCAATCTCAAAATAGACAGTTGATACCCGTATGTCGCACTTGTTAGCTGCCTTTCCGATGTCAGTAGCAATGTATTTGCATCAATAACATCTATGCTGCTAACAAGTCCAAATTCATACTGTCTCGACACCGAATTAAAATTATCCTTTGCAAATGTAAGCCGGTCTTTAAGAGATTTTAAAACTCCCTTTTGCGTCTGAAAATCAAGATAGGCATCTTTAACCTCTAAACCCACGGTTTTTTTTAGGTCTTCATAGATAAGATTTGCTTGTCTGTGAAGCGCTTCGGCCTCTTTTACCTCTGCCTTTCTGCGTCCGCCTTCAAAAAAAGGGAAATTTAGTCTTATCCCGCCGTAAATATTTTCTTTAATTAAGAATGGAGACGCCGGAGATTCATCTCTCCTCATAAAGACACCTTCTATGGAGACTGTAGGCCAATATGCTCCTTTTGTATATGCAATCCGGTTTTCAGTAATTTTTTTCTGGTGTTTCATAGATATGATTTCAGGTCTCATGGTTAGGGCTTTTTCTTTTAGGGCACGGAAATTATAGTCTGTTATGATTTCTTTTTTTTGTGCGGTTTCTTTGATATTAAAGTCTCCGTTAATTCCAACAATTCTGGCAAGCAGAGCCTTTGTGAGTTTCAGATTGTTTTCTGCTATAACGAGATCTGATCTTGCGCCTGACAGTTCAGCCTCTGCCCTCAGAAGGTCTGTTTTGGTGACTTCTCCGACCTTTAGCCTTATTGCAGCAGCATCTCTGTGCCTTATTAACCTGTCAACATTTGCTTTTGCTATTTCAACAGAGCCTTTTGCACGTAGGACATTATAGTATCCGTTTGAAACATTAAAAAGATACTCCTCTTTGACTGCCTCAAGGTCATATCTCTTTTTTTCTATATTTTCCTTTGCAATTGCAAATGCCGTAATTTCTCTTCCACTTAAGGACATTGCCTGGTCAAGCCTGAGACCCCATGAGATAGAATGATCTGGCTGGATTACAGCGCCTGCCGGAGATCTTTTTTCATCAATATATTTCGTATATCCTGCAAAGGTGGAGAGTGTAGGAAACAGGGCAGATTTTGCCTTGTCTTTTTGTATTTCGGAGATGAACAATTCTTCTTCGGATAATTTGATTATCTCTGCCCGTTCAAGGGCAATTCTCTGCAAGTCTTCAAGAGAATATTCCTGCGCTACAGCGTGTGTAGAGTATATGAGAAATGATATTAAAAAAATAATTATAGATAGACGGGCAATGCTCATATGCGACGCCTCCTTAAAATCCATAATTCGTAGCCAAGCATTTGCATGCTTCGACAAGCT
>DBNT01000036.1 GCA_002299835.1 Nitrospiraceae bacterium UBA665
AGGATTCACTGAAGTTGCCCTTAAACGGTAGGTCCGTTCGGCTTTCATGTATCGCCGCTAAAGGCTTTTCAGCCACACCTGCTTTACATGCTGAGCTTGTCGAAGCATGCAAATGTTTCTTTACAGATTATGGTTGAGACAGGCTTGACCGGAGGATAGAGATTGCAAAAAGAACGTGTTTTAAGCGGGATACAGGCCAGCGGAAAGCTCCATATTGGCAACCTCGTAGGGGCTCTTAAAAACTGGGTAACTCTTCAAGATAAATACGATTGCTTTTATTTTGTTGCAGACTGGCACGCATTGACTACTGGATATGAAGAGCCTTCAACGATTAAAGAAAGCACAAATGACCTTTTGATAAATTTCATAGCTTCGGGATTGGACCCTGACAAATCCACAATTTTTATTCAATCTATGGTGCCTGAACATGCAGAACTGCATCTTTTGTTATCCATGATTACGCCGCTCGGATGGCTTGAAAGGGTTCCAACCTATAAAGAAAAACAGGAGCAACTTAAAGACAGAGATCTGTCAACCTATGGATTTCTTGGTTATCCTGTGCTTCAGACCGCTGATATAATTATATACAGGGCAAAACATGTGCCTGTAGGAATTGACCAGTTTCCGCATCTGGAAATTTCAAGAGAGATAGCCCGCAGGTTTAATTATCTTTATAAAAAAGAGGTATTCCCAGAACCGGAGGGACTGCTGACAGAATTTCCAAAGGTCCCGGGACTTGATGGCAGGAAGATGTCAAAAAGTTACGACAACGCTATTTATCTTAGCGATTCCCCTGAAGTTGTAGAGCAGAAAATACGGACAATGATGACAGATCCGGCGAGAAAAAGAAGGACAGACACAGGGGAGCCGGAATTATCACCGGTGTATCATTTGCACAAAATTTTTTCATCAAAAGAAGAAATAGATGAAGTGGCTCACGGGTGCAGGACAGCAGGCATTGGATGCATTGATTGTAAAAAGATACTTATAAAAAATGTATTTAAATACATGAAACCTATCTGGGAAAAGAGAAATGCCCTTCTTTCAAATCCCGACTTGCTGATGGAAATAGCTAAAGGAGGCTCTCAAAAAGCAAGGCAGGCATCTGAAGAAACACTCTATATTGTCAGGGAAGCAATGGGGCTGATATATGAAAGTTCTTAACGAAACAGAACACTATGAGGAATTAGATAAAAAATATATCTGGCACCCCTTTACTCAGATGAAGGAATGGCTTCAGGAAAAAGCTGTTATCATTACTGAAGGGAAAGATTGTTTTTTAAAAGACACCTACGGTAAATGGTATCTTGATGGCATATCATCTTTATGGGTAAACATTCACGGCCATAAAAAAGCAGAAATTGACGATGCAATCAAAGCACAACTCAGCAACATAGCTCACTCCACACTTCTTGGCGCTGCAAATATACCTTCCATAAAGCTGGCAGAGATATTAATAGGTCTTACTGATAAGTCATTTGCGGGCTTATATCCTCGCTTATCAAAGGTCTTTTATTCTGACAATGGTTCTACCTCAGTTGAAGTTGCTCTTAAAATGGCTTTCCATTACTGGATTCATAAAGGAGAAAACCAAAGACATTTCTTTGTCTCATTAAAAAACGCATACCATGGAGACACCATTGGAGCAGTAAGTGTTGGAGGAATAGATATATTTCACTCCATATTCGGTCCGCTGCTATTTAAAACATTCAGGGCGCCTTCGCCATATTGCTACAGATGCGAATTCTGTAAAACCCCTTTAGATTGCTCCTTTGCGTGCCTTAAAGAAATAGAAGGCATTTTTAAAAAGCATTCTAATAAAATAGCTGCTCTGATTGTTGAGCCTATTGTTCAAGGAGCAGGAGGCATAATTGTCTGGCCTGATGGATACTTAAAAGGCGTAAGAGAATTATGCAATAAATATAATGTGCTTTTGATTGCTGATGAAGTTGCAACAGGCTTTGGAAGGACAGGCAGAATGTTTGCGTGCGAGCATGAAAATGTAGTTCCTGACATTATGTGCCTTTCAAAAGGGATAACAAACGGATATATGCCTCTTGCTGCCACATTAGTAACAGAGGAAATTTATAATGCATTTTTAGGTGAGTTTAAAGATTTAAAAACCTTTTTTCACGGCCATTCTTATACAGGAAATCCATTGGCCTGTGCTGCTGCCATTGCAAGCATAGATTTATTTGACAAAGAAGATACATTAAAAAACATGAAGCCTAAAATCTCACTTCTTCAAGAAAGATTAAAAGATATAGCAGATTTGCCAAATGTCGGAGATGCAAGAAACAAAGGCTTAATGGCAGGAATTGAGATTGTAAAAGATAAATCAACAAAAAAACCTTATCCACTAAAAGATAAAGTGGGATGGAAAGTTGCTTATAGAGCAAGGGAAGAAGGGGTCTTGATAAGACCACTGGGAGATGTAATAGTTGTTATGCCACCACTTGCAATAAGCATCGAAAATCTTAATAGGTTGATGGATGTAATAAAAAAGGCTATAATTGCGGTAACAAACAATTAGGAAAGGAGAGGAGCAATGAAGATTCATACATCAAATAATCTTTTCGGGTTTCTTGTCATTTTAGTTCTCGTTCTATTTCCATCACTGCTTATAGCAAGCGAATACACAATAAAAAAAACTGATACTTTATGGGATATATCTGAAGAAAAATTGGGCAATCCTTTTTTATGGCCAAAGCTCTGGGAGGCAAACCCGCATATTAAAAACCCCCATCTCATATTTCCTGGGCAAAAGCTAAATATATCTATAAAAGTTATAAAAGAAGAAAAAGAACTGATAGAGAAAAAGCCAATAACCAAAAAACCTATTACAGCAGTGCCTATTGAAAAAACTGCTCTTAAAAAGGTGCCTATAATAAAAAAGGATTTTCTTATTTCAAGAGAATTGTTTCTGCAGAGTGGTTATATTACTGACAACCTTGATGCAATAAAAATTATTGGTGAAATCTCTAAAGCGGAGTGGAATAAAACCCTTATAGGCAAGGGAGATATTGTATATATAAACTTCAGAACTGCAAAAAAGACAGGCGATAAATTTTATATAATCAGCAGCCCTAAAAAAATAACACATCCCGTGACTGCTGAAGATATAGGCTACCTCATAAGAATTAAAGGGGTGCTTAAATTAATTGGACAAGACCGTGGATATCAAAAGGCTTTAATTTTAGAGTCCTACGATGAAATTTTTACTAATGATATGCTTATATCTTTTTATTCAGTTGAACTTCCTATAAAACCTTATAAGGAAAGAAGGCCGATTTTACACGGCACCGTCATAATGCTCTCTAAAAACTCTAATATACGCGGCGCCGGTGATATAATTTATCTTGATATTGGCTCATTAGACGGAATTAAAGCCGGAGATGTTTTTGATATAGTGGACAGCAAAAAACCAGCAGTTACAATAGGGACTGTGCAGATTATAAGCACAAATAATAGGACTGCTGTTGCTCTAATAAAAAGCGCCTCTCAGGAAATAAAAGCAGGAGATATTGTCACAAATTAAGAAAAGGGCTATAACCGTGCAATTTTTATGCAAATGTTTCTTTACGGATTATGAACTAATTTTATGAAAAAAATTGCTGTGATAGATGGACAGGGAGGCGGAATAGGAAGTCTTGTTGTCAAGATGCTGAGGGAAGAGCTTAAAGACAGCATCGAAATAATAGCCCTCGGCACCAACTCCACAGCTACCACAGCGATGATGAAGTCGAGGGCAAATAAAGGCGCTACCGGCGAGAATGCAATAATATGGAATGCGGAAAAGGTCCATATTATTACAGGCACGCTGAGCATAATTCTACCAAACGGCATGCTCGGAGAGCTCACGCCGGAAATGGCAAATGCAATAACATCTTCACCTGCAAAAAAGATTCTGATACCGCTGAATCAAGAGGGCATTGAAATAATTGGTATTGCAAAAGAGCCGCTGCCGCATTTGATAGAAAATCTGATTAAACACATAAAAGAATTAATGACTTAATACAAGGAGGGGTAAGATGTGTGAGGCAAATGCATATATTTATAAAGACGGCAAAGAAGAGCTTTACCTTGAAAATGTGGATGTCCTAATTCCAGAAGGCAGCAAGATTTATATAAGAAACCTTTTCGGGGAACAGAAGACCTTTGAGGGTTATATAAAAGAAATATCCCTTCTCAGGCATAAGATATTGCTTGAAGAAAATTGACCTTGTTAACTTCTGCAGGAAAGTCGAATAGCTCTATCTCTTTAATATGGCCTGGGTCATAGCGATAAATACCCTTCCTTGCTTTGATTAGTTTTCCTTCTTGATGAAGCTTACGGATAGCTCTCCATGGGTCTCGTGGCGGTTCAGGATTGTCTTTAAGATATTCTTTGGTTACCCCAGTCAACAACAGGGCTATGTTTGAGGTCTTTTTTAGGATGTTTTTGAAAGTAATCCATGATTAAGTCGCTAATACTTTTTGCCATTATCTGCCTCCTGCTGCAACATCAAGCCTAAGCTGATTTATCTGGCATTCTGTCAAAAGTCGATTCTTCGCTAATTCACAATATTTCTTATCAATGTCAACCCCGATCCCTTCTCGCCCCGTCTCTAAACAAGCAAGCAGTGTTGAGCCACTGCCAAGAAATGGGTCAAGAATCGTATCTCCTACAAAGCTAAAAAGTTTTATACATCTTCTTGGCAGCTCAACTGGAAACGGGGCAGGATGTCCTACTCTTTTTTTGCTCTCGCCGCTAAAGCTCCATACGCCGTTTGTCCAATCCATAAATTCTTTTTTTGTTATATCTGATTTGCGACTCCCGCTTGTTTTTTTCCATTCCTTTTTATAAAGGACAACAATCACTTCAACAGGAGCTATTACATAAGGAGCGGCTGCAGAAAGCCAGGAACCCCATGCCGTTCTCCGCGAGATATTCTGTTCGTTCCAGATTATTGTAGAGTGATACTTAAAACCAACTTGTTTTGCAATCGTTGTAATATCTGCACACATACTCTGTTGACCGCCTTTATTTTTGTCTAAGGGTATATTCAGACAAAATCTCCCATCATTTTTAATAAATTTATAACATCGTATAAGCCATTCTCTTGTGAATGAAAGATATTCATCATAGGTCATAGTGTCGTCATGTGAGTTGTATTTTATATCCACATTGTATGGAGGAGAGGTTACTATTAAATCAATAGAGTTTTCTTTGATGCTATTTGTTTTCAAAATATCAGCATTATAAATCCAAAGTAAATTATTATGATAAAATAGTTCATTACTTTGAACAACTGGCTTTGCATTATAAATTGCTTCAGATTCTCTTATAATAAAATCGCTTTTTTTAAATCTGCTTGGATTTTGAGGGGCTTCAAAACTTTGGCTTTCCTGTAAATACTTCTCGATATTTTCTTTACTAAAACGTCTCTGTCCACCAGGGGTTTTGGTTGATGATATTAGCCCTTGCTTTTCCATGCGATAAATAGTTGATATACTTATGCCGAGATATTTAGCTGCTTCTTTTGTAGTAAAAACAGTTTTTTCTTCCATGACTATGCCTCCAATAAAAGTTTAAAATACTTTATCAGGACATTACAACATTAGTCAACACTTGTCAATTTTTATTTTGAATTTTGAGGGACAACGCCAAAACTCACAGGTGCGGCGGTAGTTATGCCGCATCCTGTGGAGCGATTTGTTACACATTTTTTATAATGCTGAAGTATGTTGTTTATTTCCAAAAATATTCAATTGGTTTAAGTGTTCTTTGATTCTTTTTTCTGCTAATTTCACATAGGAAGGTTCTATATCATATCCAATATAATGCCTTTCGTCTTTCAATGCGGTAAGGCAAGCAGTCCCACTGCCACAAAATGGGTCAAGAACAACATCACCTTTATATGTGTATAACTGAATTAATCTATGCGGTAATTCTTCAGGAAAAGGTGCAGGATGTCCAATGCTTTTTGCAGATACTGCCGGGAAAGTCCAAACGCTTTTTGTCCAGTCAAGGAAATCTTCTTTAGTAATGGTATCTTTTTTATGTCCTCTTTTTCTTGAAAAAGATTCCTTAGAAAAAATTAAGATATATTCGTGAATGTCTCTCAATACTGGATTTCCCGCGGACAACCAACTGCCCCACGCTGTTGAAGGGCTCGCGCTTGAAGCTTTGTTCCAGATAATTTCTCCTCTCATTAGAAAGCCAATTTCAAGCATGTCTTCAATGATATAGCTGTGAAGCGGGATATATGGCTTTCTCCCAAGATTGGCAACATTAATACATGCTCTTCCGCCTGTAACAAGAACACGATATGTTTCCTTAAATACTTTTTTTAGTAATCCTCTATATTCATCTAATGATAAGTCTTCATCGTATTCCTTTTTTACATTGTATGGCGGTGAAGTAACCATTAGATGAATACTGTAATCAGGGATTTCATCCATTACTTTGCTGGACTTGCAATATATTTTATCAAGATTCTCAGGGGGGATAGGATTTTCAATAAACTTAATATGTTCAGGAACTTGTTTGTCTTTATATAATTTACTGTTATAAAACTCTGTAGAATCATGATTTATTCTCCCAGTAGTTCCGAAGGAACTTGTTTTAGTGCCATTGCGTCTGTATTTTTTTAAAGCTTCGCCGTGATTACTCATTGATTAATTTAAAAAAGACCTCAGCTTTCTTCTCATAGGTTTGTTCTTTATTTGCTTTCTCTATGATTTGACCCAATTCTTTCGTGCTTTTCATGCTGGAAAAGTAATTTCTTTCTTCAGTCAACAGATTTGTTAAGGTATTTTTCAATTCATTGAAACTGTCAAACCTGTGAACTCCTTGCTTTTCAGTTTTCTTGATGTTCTCACCATTGTTATCTAATGGTTTTGGATTAACAGACCAAAAGCCTTGTATGATTCCAGCAACTTTCAGATGATCAACTTTGGAATAATAGCTATTTGTGACGGGCGTGTTGCCCATGATGATTATCGGTATTTTTGAAGCCTTGAAACTTGAGACTCTTATGTTTATGCTCTTACCGATAGCTTTGAGCATTGAATCAGAACGCAGAAGACCCGGATTGCCTTGATGGGTTTTGTAGTCACCGATACAGACTAATTTATTCTTTTGAAGTTCCCAATTCCAGACTACAGACATTTTGACTTCTATTATTGCCAAAATATCTTCTGGATTTTGATTGATATTTTTGCCTCTTGAGATAATGACATCGGCAGGAGATTGATTTGATAATGCAATCTCATTACAAATAGCCCCTTGAACTGCAAATAATCCCTTATCTTTTACAACCCCCTGAATTAAATCTGTTGTCCATTTTTCTGTAAAATTTCCAATAAGAGCATTCCGGCTTTGGAGAGTGCTCTTAGTGCCGTCATAACCTTTGGGCCAGTAGGCGACATGCTTGCCGGAATCGGTTACATAGAATAATTGCTCGGGGGTTGCAAATTCCTGTGCCTCATTGAAGAACCTCTGTTCAACTTCTTTGTTCCACAGTTTTTCCATGTCGCTATTTTAACTTATTAAGTTTGGTATTTTATACAATTCTTTTTTCTGAAATTTTAAAATGGGGCGGTCTTGGCTGTTATTGGTTTTTATTGCCGTTATATGTCGTTATTATTTTTATTATATTTGACATGTAACATTCTCTTTTAAGTTTCTTCAACATTATGATAGATTATAGATGATGATAGCATTGCAGTCAAGCAAAAAATCTTACAAAACAATGGAAAATGAGCATGAAATGCAATTCTATATTAATTATTATATCGCTGAAATATAGCATTGCATATTAATTATGTTAGAGTTATTTATACTCATGTGGCTACAAAAAATATCTTCGGCGTGAGAAGTCCGCCCATTTCTATAATGGATAAATGAGAATGTATTTTTATAATTACCTTAAAGAGCTATCATGAATTGGCGATTTATAGATTCAGGCCTCTGCGATGCTGCATATAATATGGCTCTTGATGAGGCTATTGCAATATCGGTAAGAAACGGCAAATCACCCCCTGTTTTAAGGATATACGGCTGGGCATGTCCTTCTGTGAGTCTCGGCTCATTTCAAAATATAGCCAGTATAGACCTTAAATATTGTTCTGAAAATAATATTGCTGTAGTAAGAAGGCCAACCGGCGGAAGGGGCATTCTGCACAGAGATGAGCTTACATATAGTTTCTGTGCACAGAATAAAGGAGAGTTTTCAGGGGGGCTTTTAGAGACATACTGGAAGCTGGGCAGCGCTTTTCAGTCAGCGCTAAAGACAGCAGGTTTAAAAGTTTCAATAAAGACAGGGCGTGAATCCAGCAGAAATACCCGAAGTGCTCTGTGTTTTGAATCCACATCATTTGGCGAGTTAAGTTTCAACGGCAAAAAACTGATAGGCTCTGCACAAAAGAGGTGGAATAATGGATTTTTGCAGCAAGGCTCTATACCATATTCAGTAGATTATGAGAAGCTCATAGCAGTATTTAAACAGTACAGTACAACTTCTGAGCTTCCGAGCTTCCGGACCAATCACGAAACACGCATGTCTCACAGAGACACAAAAGAAAATGAAAATGTCATTCCTGCGAAAGCAGGAATCCAGAGAACTAAAGAACTGGATTCCCGTTTGCACGGGAATGACAGATTAGAGGTATTTTCAGGTGAAATTATTGGGCTTAAGGAATTAATTGCGGGTTTCGATTCCGGAGGCTTCAAAGAAGTGATCAAGCTATCATTTGAAAGGATTTTTAATATCACACTTGTTGACTCCCTGCCGCTACATCAGGAGCATGAAACTGCCCTTGTTCTCTGGAAAGAGAAATATCTGAATCCCCTGTGGACAAAGGGAGAGATGAAAAATATCCTGTATTGTAATAAAACTGAAACACCGAAGCCAGCATTATAAGATTTGCATATCCCTGAATAATATATGAAAGCAATTGATACGGCAGGGACAGAAAAAAACCAACTGCAGGGATCAATGCAAGCGGAGAACCAACCAAAACCACAATAAAGCCTACCATTAAATATCCGGCAATCAATAGGGCATAAAAACTTATTGAAGACGGGGTCTTATGCAGGTATCTTACAGTTTCCCGCAGTGTATGAAAAGGTCCAGACCTGTTAAATGATAGATATGCAAATCCATATGCAGTTACAGACAGCGTTACTAAAATTAAAAAAATTCCGGCTGAAAGCGTAGTTAATGTAAAAAAAATGCTGAGAAAAACAGCAAGGGTCGCATCATAAAACTTAACAGTCTCAACAACTGCTCCTGTAGCCCCTCTAATAATACCCATTAAAAACATAATTATTACAAAAACAGACCCCGCCACCACTGAGAAAAAAAATAGCGGCAAAAAAAGTCTTTTTCCTTCTCTGAAGAATAAATTCAGTGTAAATCTGCGCACAGCGGGGCCCCCAGAAAGTCGCAGACTTTCTGGGGAGCCTGATTCAGCCGTATGAGCGGAAGGTATAGCAGCAGTAAGTATTCCCATTGTGCCGCTAAATGTAAAAATCCATAAGGCGATAACAAATATTATATAAAGAATCAGGCTGAGGATTATTATTAAGGCAGCTCCAAAATATTTACCCAATAGTCCGGCAATATCTTGAGGAATTTCTGCAATGTCTTTAAGTCTCATTATCTCGGTCAAATCAATACCGAGCATAATAAATAAAACAGCAACAGGTATTCCCACTATCACAAAGAAGCTGAGGCAGCTCAATATCATGGAGATTAAGTGAACAAAGATTAACTGATAGTTTTTATGGACAATGTTTATGCCGTTTTTTATTGTAGAAATAAACATAATTGAGTTATTAACTTATTAAGTTATTGAGTAAATAGCGAATCATTACTTAATTACTTATTTTCTTATCTACTCATTCTTGATGCCGACAACTGTAATTCCGGAATTTTCTGCTTTTTTTATAAACCTTTCCCTGTTCAGCATTATGCTTCTGTAAGCCTCCACTGCTAAAACCCTCGCCCTTACCGCTGTCATTGACTTAACCGTTTCGATTCCTATTACTGGTACATCAAGCCTCATATCCTGTTGAGGTTTAGATACCTTTACAACTGTAGCCCCTTCGCCTGCCAGCGCACCTCCTCTTAGAATCGCTTCATCGGTGCCTTCAATTGCCTCAACAGCCATTACAGCCCGGTTCTTTATAACTACAGTCTGTCCTATATCGAGCCTTCCAATTTCTCTGGCTATCTTCCAGCCGAATTCTATATCCTTCAATTCATCCTTTGTAGGAGGGTCTTTTGTCAGAATTCCTTCCTGTGTAAGCAAATGGGGACTAAAAGCCATGGTATCTATTATATTAATTCCTTCTTTTTTTAGTTCTTTTGCAATTGCGTTTAGTATAGAGTCATCGCTTCTGTCTTTAAGAGAAAAAAGCAGTTTAGCAGCCCTTAAATCAGGTGTTACTTTTGTTTTGTAAAGGAGAGCCTTCGGAACCTTGCCAGCCATTATTGCTTCTTTTACTTTAAAATCTTTAAGGGTGTCTATTAATGTCCCTAATTTGCCTGCATTTATCCATCTGATTTCATCCGAATATTTGCCCAGTTCTGAAGATGCCAAGTTTTCAAGGGCTATTGTTACAACTTTAATCCCCCGCTCTCTTGCATCCCTTGCAATTATTTCCGGAAGCTCACCTGTTCCGGCAATTATCCCGATATTTTTGACTCTTGACTCTTGACCTATCTGCATATGCCTCTCTTGTTTTTTTCTATAAATTCTACAAGATGTTTTATCTCCGGCACATCAGGGAATTCAGATTTTATTATTTTCAGTGCATCCTTTAAAGCCTTTTTCTCCCTGAAAATGATTTTATAAGCCTTTTTCAGAAGACTTATAGTCTTATCTGAAAAACCGTGTCTTTTAAGGCCTATCAGATTAAGGCCGTATAGTTTAGCCCTTGCTCCTGATGCCACTGTATAAGGCGGTATATCCTGGCCTATTCCGCTGAAGCCTCCCACCATTGAATAGGCTCCTATACGCGAGAACTGATGAACTGCAACCAGACCTCCTATTACGGCAAAGTCTTCTACAAGGACATGTCCGGCTAAAGCCGCTGCATTGGCCATTATTACGCCATTGCCTATCTTGCAGTCATGGGCTATATGCACATAACCCATCAGGAAGTTTGAATCTCCTATTTCTGTAATACCGTCTCCTCCGACCGAGGCCCTGTGGATAGTAACATATTCTCTTATGATATTTTTCTTTCCAATCCTTACTCCTGTATTTTCGCCCTTGTATTTAAGGTCTTGGGGCGGAAGCCCGATGGATGCAAAAGGATATATTGTGCATCCTTCCCCTATTTCTGTCTTGCCTTCAATGACAACATGCGACTGGAGTATTGAGCCGTTTTTTATTATGACTTCGTCTCCTATAATGCAGTAAGGACCTATATAGACATCATCGCCAATCTTTGCTTTAGTGCTTATTACCGCAGTGTTATGTATTTCTTTTGCCATTAAGCCTCCATTACAATTCCCTATCAGAAACCATGGCGGTAAACTCAGCCTCTGATGTTAGTTTGTCGCCTACATAGGCGCTGCCTGAAAATTTCCAAACACTACCCCTCGTATGTGTAACAGTTACTTCAAGTCTCAACTGATCTCCTGGTAGCACTGGTTTTCTGAATTTAACTTTTTCTATGCTCATGAAATATACTGCCTTGCCTTGTACTCCAGATTTAAACGCCAATATGCCTGCCACCTGCGCCATTGCCTCTATTATCAAAACACCGGGCATTATAGGGTTGTCAGGGGGAAAATGACCCTGAAAAAATGGTTCATTAATGGTCACATTTTTTATTCCCACTGCCTTAACATTGGGCTCAAGTGCTATTACTCTGTCAACAAGCAAAAAAGGATACCTATGAGGAAGTATGGATAAGATTTCTCTAATGTCAATCATAAAAAAATCCTCCTTTTAACTACAGTAACGACAGCGCTTTTATCTTTTCTTCCATTTCTTTTATCTTTTTACTGAGCTCAGGCAGTTTTGCAAATACTGCCATTGCCTTTAACCACTCCCTATGCGGCATAGGCAGTATTCCAGAATAAATACCTTTTTTCATTTCTCCCATTGCTCCGCCCTTCGCTCCAATCATTGTGCCTGATTCTATGCTGACATGGTCTGAAACTCCTACCTGACCCCCTAAAATAACACCATCCCCTATTTCAGAACTGCCTCCTATCCCTACTTGGGCAACTAATATAACATTTTTTCCGACACGAACATTATGCCCTATTTGGACAAGGTTGTCTATTTTTGTTCCTCTTCCAATTATGGTATTTCCGGTAGTTGCCCTGTCAATTGTTACATTTGCGCCTATTTCAACATCATCTTCAATAATTACGCCCCCTATCTGGGGTATCTTTTGGTGGGCGCCTTCTGCAAATACATAACCAAACCCATCCGAACCTATAACAGAACCTGAATGAATTATTACCCTGCTGCCAATACAAACACCTTCCCGTATAGTTACCGAAGGGTATATCACACAATTGTCTCCGATAGAACCATTTTCTCCTACAAAGACAAATGGATAAATTATTGTGCCAGAGCCGATTTTAGCGCCGCCGGATACATAGGCAAAAGGATATACTGTAGCATTATTGTTTATATCAGCGTACTCTGAAACAAAAGCCTCTTTGCTAATGCCTGTAAATGAATGCGGCTTTTCGTAGAAAATAGAAAGTAGTTTTGCAAAGGCATATTGAGGATTTGCTGTCACTACCTGCGGCTTATCAAGTTCTTTAATTGTCTCTTTAACCAGCACTGCCCCAGCCTTGCTAACTTTAACACCTTTAAGCCATTTTGTGCCGGCTAAAAATGTTATATCTCCCTCTTTTGCATTAGAAATGCCAGAAACGCCTGTTATCTCAATTTCTTCATTGCCTGCAATTTCTCCGCCTATTAAATCCGCAATGTCTTTAAGTTTCATATCTCACCCAAAAACAGAGATAGAGAATTGCTATCCCATTAAATCCCCC
>DBNT01000127.1 GCA_002299835.1 Nitrospiraceae bacterium UBA665
GGTGGGACGGTTCGGCTTTAAGCCAAAGCACTCAATAATTGAGTGCTCGGTCGAGCACCAAAATTTGGTGCTCTGAGTATCGCCGCTAAAGGCTCTTCAGTCACACCTGCTTTGCATGCTGAGCTTGTCAAAGCATGCTAATGTTTCTTTACGGATTATGGTCATACATATATGAGTGCAGTTTTTGTTTGATTTGTTTATAATAAAGACAGTGACGAGTTCGCCGTCACGAGTAACACTTGAAGTGTCAGAGTATCAGAGTAAAAAGCTTTGACACTTTGACAAAACAACGGCATGACAAAGAAAGAACACGACAAAAAGCCTAAAAAAGGAGTGTATTTCCTGCCCAATGCTATTACTATTTGCGGCATGTTTGCCGGATTCTATGCAATACTTTCGGCAATAAACGGTAATTTTCTCCATGCTGCATGGGCTATAGTGATTGCTAATATTTTTGACGGCCTCGACGGATTGGTAGCAAGGCTTACAAATACGACAACGAGATTCGGGATAGAACTTGATTCATTGTCTGACCTTGTGGCCTTCGGTGTTGCTCCGGCAGTAATGATGTATAAGTGGGCGCTTATGCCTTTTGAGAGGTTGGGCTGGGCCGTTGCCTTTTTATTTGTTGCCTGCGGGGCATTAAGGCTTGCCAGGTTTAATGTACAGTCCAGCTCTCCAGGATCAAAGGCATTTAAGGGAATACCAATACCGGCTGCCGCTACTGTATTGGCATCAATAGTTATATTTTATTATGAGTTTTACAATGGTGTGCCTGATAAGAATATATTTTTTCCGGTTATTATGATACTGCTTTCTTTGTTAATGGTTAGCACATTGCGTTATCACGGTCTTAAAGAGATTGACTTCGGGGAAATGAAGCCGTTTTGGGCATTGATTGCGTTTATCCTTGTGCTTTTTGTCTTGTTTGTTCATCCTCCGACTGCTATATTTATTTTCGCAATGACATATCTAATTTGGGGCTTAATTGAAAATGCATATCTACTTTTAAAAAGAAGGAAATTAAAACAAGCAGAGCATGAAGAGTCTTAAAAATAGAGAGAGTAAGAAATGACAATTATAAAGATATTTGATACAACACTTCGCGACGGTGAACAATCACCAGGAGCGTCTATGAATGTTGATGAAAAGATACAGGTCGCAAAACAACTTGTAAGGCTTGGTGTTGATATTATTGAGGCTGGATTCCCTTTTGCATCCCAAGGAGATTTTGAGGCTGTTAAACGAATTGCCAATGAAGTAAAAGGAGTAGTTATTGCAGCTCTTGCACGTGCAAAAGAGGAAGATATAAAAATTGCATATGAGGCGATTAAAGATGCTCCGATGAGGAGGATACATACTTTTCACTCTACATCGGACATACATCTTAAATATCAATTCAGGGTTAGTCGGGATGAGGCACTAAGAAGGTCTGTTGAAATGGTTAAGCTGGCACGCAGCCTTGCTGAAGATATTGAATTCTCTCCAATGGATGCTACAAGGACTGAAGTGCCGTATCTCCTAGAGGTGATTGATGCAGTTATTGAGGCAGGTGCAGGAACCGTAAATATTCCGGACACGGTTGGATACACTACACCAATAGAATTCGGAAACCTGATAAAAATAATTAAAGAAAAAATAGGCAACAGGGCCACTATCTCTGTCCACTGCCATAATGATCTCGGATTGGCTACTGCAAATTCTCTTGCTGCAATTATAAACGGAGCAGGACAGGTTGAATGCACTATAAATAGCATCGGTGAAAGGGCAGGTAACTGCGCCATGGAAGAAGTAGTTATGGCGCTGAAAACCAGAAGGGATTTCTTTAACGCTGACACGAATATCAATACAAAGGAGATTATCCGCACAAGCAGGCTTATTACGAGGATAACCGGTATGGCAGTCCAGCCTAATAAGGCGATAGTCGGGGCAAATGCATTTGCCCATGAATCCGGCATACACCAGGATGGTCTGTTAAAGGAAAAGATGACATATGAGATAATACGACCCGAAGACATAGGACTTCAGAAAACTGAGCTTGTATTAGGAAAACATTCAGGCAGGCATGCATTTAAGGCAAGACTTCAGGAATTGGGCTATGATCTCAATCAAGAAGAGATAGATACTGCCTTTAAAAAGTTTAAACACCTTGCTGATCAGAAAAAATATATATTTGATGAGGATATAGAAACGATTATCTCAGAGGAAGTATCAAAAACGCCCGGAATTTACAGCCTTGTTGATTTGTTAGTTGCAAGTGGTGTTAATCTTAAGCCAGCTGCTGCATTAAAACTTAAGGTTGGCGATAATATTGTAGAAAAAATGGAGCATGGCGATGGACCTGTGGATGCTGTTTATAGGGCTATTGCCAAAATTACGAATACAAAAAGCAGTCTTTTAAAATTTGAAGTAAAAAGCATTACAGGCGGCACAGACGCACTCGGTGAAGTGATGGTTACACTTGAAGAGGGCGGAAAGACTGTAAGGGGAAGCGGCGCTGATACCGATATAATAGTCGCTGCTGCAAAGGCATATATAAATGCCTTAAACAGGCTGGCTGTAAAACAAAAGCAGACAAAAGCGGATACAGGAGGAGATACGATATGAGGATAAATGTTTTTTTAAAAGCTGTGTTTTTTACAGCCATACTTATTTTTTCTGCTAATGCTGCATTTGCGGCGGATAAGACTGCAGAGCCATCCGATGTTGAGCAGACAAAAACCGAGATACTTAAACATATAGGGACAATAGAGCTGGGACTGGTTGAATTCAGGCACTGCATAACAGTAGCCAAAACAGAGGAAGAAATTCTCAAATGCCATGAGGAACTGAGGATAAGGAGATTTTATGAGGTGCAGGATATACTGTATGAGCTTGGATTGGAAAGACAAGAGAGGGAATTGAGAAGACTTGTGCCTGTCAGACCATAATCCGCAATCATGCAAAGCAGGCACGGCTTCAAA
>DBNT01000128.1:0-1824 GCA_002299835.1 Nitrospiraceae bacterium UBA665
TCAGCCACACCTGCTTTGCATGATGAGCTTGTCGAAGCATGCAAATGTTTCTTTACGGATTATGGTAAATATCTGAGGTGATATTATGAGCGAAATTTGTTGTGGATTACAGGTTGGACAGGATGTCCCTGATTTTAAACTTGAGACATATGAACCGTCAAAAGGCGATTTTGGGGAAATAAGCCTTGAAACATTAAAGTCAAACAAAAAATGGACGATCTTGTTTTTTTATCCGGCTGCCTTTACCTTTGTTTGAGCCACTGAATTTGCTGCTCTGGCAGAGCAGCATGAAAGGTTCAAAAAAATGGGCGCAGAGCTGATAACTGTAAGCACAGACACAAAATTTGTCCAGCTTGCATGGCAGAGGGAAGAAAAGATGCTTAAGGATGTCAAATATCCAATGGGTGCAGACCCGACAGGGAATGTCTCAAGGATGTTTGGAGTTTATGATGAAAATACAGGACTAGCTTTGAGGGGAGCATTCATAATCAGCCCCGAGGGAAAGTTATTAAACTCCGAGGTCAATTTCTACAACATGGGTAGAAATATTGATGAATTAATGAGAAAATTCAAGGCGAACCTTCACCTGTCAAAACATACTGATGAAGGCTGCCCATCGAAATGGAAGGACGAAGGAGATAAGACACTCAAGCCTTCAGCAAAGATGGTCGGCAAGGTTTATGAAGAATATCAATAAAAATTTGCGGGCAGATCAATTCTGCCCGCCTGTCTTATGTGTAAAAAACACCGAGAGGAAAGGAGGTGATAAAACTAAAGGCTTGGAAGGAATTTCTTGATGAAACGGGTTTTATCTTTACGTCCGGTTTTAGCAGCAGTTAAAACAATGATTTCATCTTCACTGGTGAAGTGAAATAACATTTCTGAAAAAATGATTAAAAATGGAGGTAAGATATGAGAAAAATGGTAGTTTTAACAATCTTAATTACTTTGTCATTAACAGGTCTTTCTTATGGGTTTGACAGGGAGGTGGCGAAAAGATTTGATTCGATGTTCTCTCAGATGACACCAGAAATGATTGCAAAAAGACCCTGCGAGGTTAATGCAAAACAACTCTTTGGCATGATTAAGGCAAAGGAAGATTTTTTGATTTTAGACATAAGGACGCCTCAGGAAATGGAGATTGTAGGGATTGCATACAAAGACAGCATAGAGATCCCAATGCATGAACTTTTTAAAGAGGAGAATTTAAAAAAATTACCTACAGACAAAAAGATAATCGTCATATGCCATACTGGACCGAGGTCTGTAGCAGCGGCAACAGCATTAAGAGCTATAGGATTTACAAATGCTTTCATGTTTAGAGGCGGTATCGTTGAATTGGCGACAGAGGCAGGCAGGAGGGTAGTCGGAATACTTTGGTAAGCTGTATGCTTAGCGGTACAAGCAAAGGGAGGACAAGTATGTGCATGGATTATAAGATGAAGATGAAACAACCTGCACATCTTGCGGATACATGCTTTTAAAAATATTGTCAAGAACACATAAACTGTCCGTATCTGTAGCACATAAACTGTCCTGTTAAAATTGGATAGAAAGGAGGGCTATCCATGAGAAGGACAGAAATACTGCAAGAGATGCGGAAGATGAGATTTGAAGAAGCATATGAAGGATTCAATCGGGGTTGATTAACGCAGGAGGAAGCATTAAGACTGCCTGTGCTGCCGCCCTCAACTAAGAATACTCCAAGACCGTCACATGAGTAAAGAGTTATTTTATCCGGGGCAGGATTAGCCTGCCCCCACAATTGTTAATTTTATTGACACTTATGTAAAAATATTATACAAGAGAGGCTCTTGCAAAAGT
>DBNT01000128.1:2187-3313 GCA_002299835.1 Nitrospiraceae bacterium UBA665
CGGGAATCCAGTTCCTTTAAAATCAACGGCCCCCGATTAAGAACTTCGAGGGTAGGCTTCTGTCATTCCAGCTTTCGCTGGAATGACAGACTTTAGGCATAAAAACATACTTTTGCAAGAGCCTCAAGAATAAAAAATATATTTTTTATTCTTCTAAATGGGTTTATTTTAGTGTAAAATTAAAAAAAGGAGGACAGACATGGCAACACAACAGATGCAGGTTTATAAGTGTAATGTATGCGGAAATATAGTAGAGGTCTTACATGCCAGCATAGGAGAACTTGTATGCTGCGGACAGCCAATGGCTTTGCAGGTTGAAAATACAGTAGATGCATCAAAGGAAAAGCATGTGCCTGCAGTGGAAAAGATAGAAGGTGGATTTAAGGTAAAGGTCGGAAACGTTCCCCATCCAATGGAAGAAAAACACTACATTGAGTGGATTGAGGTTATAGCAGATGGGAAGGCATATCGCCAATTCTTAAAACCGGCAGATGTGCCAGAAGCTGTTTTCATGATTGATGCATCGGCAATTACTGCAAGAGAGTATTGCAATTTGCATGGGGTCTGGAAGGGCTAACTAACAAAATACATAGGAGGTGCTATATGGCATTATTTGAGTGGAGCGACAAATATAGTGTAAACATCAATGAAATTGACAATCAGCATAAAAAAATCATTAATATTATCAATGGTCTTCACTATGCAATGAAAGAAGGCAAGGGAAGGGAAGCATTAGCAAGCATATTGCAAAGTTTGATTGATTACACAAAGACTCACTTTACTGATGAGGAGAGGTTGATGAATATTAACGGCTATCCTGAATTTTCTAAGCACAGGGCAGCGCATGAAAATCTGGTCAAGCAGGTGTTGGATTTTCAACAAAAATTCAAGGACGGCAATATCATGGTTTCTTTAGAGCTTGCAGGCTTTCTAAAAGACTGGCTTTCAAAACACATCCTTGAGACTGACAAAAAATATGCCCCTTTTCTAAACAGCAAGGGAATTATGTAAACCCAGTTAGAAAGTCATTTTCCCCAAATCCTGATTTAGAAATTCTAAAACTGTTCCCTCTCCCTTGACAGGAGAGACTCTCTTGATTCCCTCCCCCTTGACGGGAGAGACTCTC
>DBNT01000129.1 GCA_002299835.1 Nitrospiraceae bacterium UBA665
CCTGGGTCGGTAGGACGGTTCGGCTTTTAGGTAGCGCCGCTAAAGCCTTTCCAGCCACACCTGCTTTACATGCTGAGCTTGTCGAAGCATGCAAATGCTTCTTTATGGATTATGGTAATACCTATTGCCTATCACCCATGACCTATGACCTGATTTTGATATAATATTTATATGAAGCAGCGGTTATATCTAAAAGTAGGCGACAAGGTCATGCACCAGCGATATGTCGCATGGGGAGCGGGAGAGGTTATTGAAGAAAAACACTCTGACATACCCGGGGGATTCTGTTTTGTAAGAATTGCATTTCAGGACGGAGACGAGCGGTCGTTCATCAATGACCTAGGTAACGAACTCTGCTGTTACTACACAGGTATAAAATTGATAGACAAATATAATATCTGGAAAACCTAGCCCAATTTGGCTCATGGCTGATGGCTCATGGCTCAAATACTATGAACTATGAGCTATGAGCTAAAATGTGTTAGTGCCTTACAATCCTCGGTGTTATAAAAATAAGCATTTCCTGCGTCTCTGTCCTCTTCAATTCCCTTTTAAAAAGCCAGCCCAGTACAGGTATTCTGTGAAGACCGGGCATCCTGCCTTCGCCTTCGTCTTCGCCTGTCTTTAAAATCCCTCCTATAACGACTGTTTCTCCATCTCTTATGAGCACATTACTTTTTGCTTCTCTTTTGTGTATAGGCACATTGCCCCCTATCATCCTGGCGAAATCAGGCACATCATTGCTTACCTCTATATTCAAAAATACTGCCTCATCAGGTATAACACTCGGCGTTACTGCAAGTCTCAAAGCTGCAAGTTTGAATGTTACCGTAGGCGGCCTATCTTCAGCACCGGGTGTAACAACAGGAATCTCTGTGCCGTGAATTATCTCGGCTTTTTCATTTTCAAGTGTCATGATTTTAGGGCTCGATATAAGCCTTGCCTTACCGACAGATTCCGCAGCAGAAAGCCTTAGATCAAGACCAAAGGTCCGTGCTGCATTCAAAAACCCTATGGTAATGGCGCCTGTAGGACCCTCAACAGGCATATTGATTAAGCCCGGTGACCGTCCCCCAGTAGGAATGCCTGCAGCAGAGCCGACAATAAGCGTATTTCTGTCGCCCATTTTAGGTTGCCACTGAAAACCCCACTCAACACCAAGTTCCCTCGTAAAATCTGTACTTACCTCTACAATCCTCGCCTCTATAAGCACCTGAGGGGTGGGTTTATCTAAAGAAGCGATAAGCCCTGCAGCCCGGGCAAGTCCGGAAAGTGTGTCATTAACTATTAATGACCGTGTCCTCCTGTCTAATCCTATACTTCCAGCCGGAGAGAGTATCTTTGCCTTTTCTATTGCTTCTTTTACTTTTTCAACATTAGCATAATTAACCACAAATATCTTTGTCCCGGTGTCCTCTGCTTTTCTGAAGACTTCCCTTATCTTTGCAGCAGCCTCCTTTTCCTTCTGAAAGGCTTCTACAGTTACAATCCTCATAACATTGTCTTCAACAATCTTTTTGAGGTTAAATGTCCTAAGTATAATATCAAGCGCCTGATGCCACGGCACATTTAAAAGCCTCATTGAGATTTTTCCCTTTACATCAGGATGAAGCACAACATTATAACCGCTTATCTCACCAAGAAGCCTGATAATTGCAACTACATCTGCATCCTGAAAGTCTAAAGAGACAATCCGGGCATCAGGCTGTCTAATATTATTTTTCACAATATTATCTATAACTTCCCTGTCTTTAAATGCAAGTGATACGACTATCTCATCGTTTAAAGCAAATACATCAGCATCTACTCTGTCTTCAATACCAAGTATCATTCTGAGCCTGTCTTTGTCTTCCCTGTAAACAATATTTTTAAGAGGAGCTTTTATGTTGCCTGGAAGAGTTGTCTTCATTTTCAGATTGCTCATGTCTATAAAGAGTCTGCCGTCTATCTCAAATACTTGAGGTTCTGGCATTATGCCGTCTCCTTTTATAGTAAGCTCTGCGCCCTTATCTATTTCATAAAACAAAACAGCTATTATTTCACTTGCTGCATTATTTTCAGCGCCAGTGGCATTTCCGACTACAGATAGAGCATCTTCAACAAAAAGGAAGAGTGTATTGCCGGAAGCTTCTGCTCTTACAGCCATCGGTGAATGAAGGAGTATATCAAACCTGGTTAACAGAGAAGGTGACTCTATCTGTGAAGGCGTTATTTCTGTTATTGCAGCTTTATGTGGGAATATCTTCTCTGTAAACTTGCCAGCGCCGATGCCTTCAATTTCTATCACCACACGGAAGGGGTCTTCGGGTCTCAAGATTTTATATTTTATAGGACCATCTGCCTCAATTTTTAAGGCATTATCCATTACTTCAATATTTGTTATCTGATAACTACTTGCATATGAGTAGCTAGCCGTAAACAGTAAAAAAATAATAACGAGTAACGAGTAACAAACCGTGTTTCGTGTCCGTTGTCCGTGTCCGTTAACGGATAACAGAACACGGACACGGTTCACGGAATTCAATATCCTATATCCTATAGCCTGTAGCCTGTAGCCTGTATTTTTCATCTTTCATCCTCCGGTCGGAGTTTTAAAATAATATCTCTCTGGGTAAAAACCCCCCTATGGTCTCTAATTTTTTCTCTAATAATAACAGAATCCTTCATTATTTTATAGACCCTGCCTCCATGCAGACCTAATTTCCCTAAATCCATTCCTTCTCTGATAGTATAAGACTTGTCGTCAGGCAATCTTATTAAAGCATAATATCCGTCTTTATTCCATAGTGTAGCTATAAGTCTAAGCTCTGGCACAAGCATCTGAGGTTGCCTTGCAGGTTCTGGCTTTATTGTAAGTGGCATAAACGGGTCTCTTCTGCCAGCAGGTCTGTATTCATAAACAGCTATTGTTACTACTTCTGTTACGCCTTGTGTGCCAGTCCTTTTATCCGCCGGATTGCTTGTCCCTGAGATACCTATCTGTGGATCGATGACAGAGATTGCAATCGCCATAACTGCTGCTAATAATACAAACACAGAACTTTTCACATCTTCCTCTCTTTGGCAGCCTTTTCTATCTTTTTTCTTTCCTCTTCGGGTATCAGAGAATATGTCATTGCCGTAAAGCTTACAATTAGTTCTGCCGCGCCCTTTTGCTTCTGCTCTGCCATCCTCATATTTATATTTGATATATTTACAACCCTATCAAGTCTTGTTATATTGCTAAAAAATTGTCCAAACCTGTGATAGCTTCCTTTCATCTCAACATCAACAGGTATCTCATACACCTCGCCGCTAACATGCACTTTTTTCTCGCCAGGTCTCCACAAAATAACCTGCAGTCCTGACCTCCTGCCCTGCACTGACACCTGCCTCAAAAGTGGGGAAACTTCTCTTTCTTTCGGTAGTCTGAGCTGCAGTTCTACAAGCCTGCTCTGAAGCCTTTCGTTTTCAGCTATCAATACAGGAAGCTTTGCTATATGCCGCTCAGCCATTTGTATTTCGTTATTCTGCTTTTCTACTTCTAAAGACAAAACTTTTTTTTCTTCAAGCGTAGGCATTATTAATAAAACAAAAGACAATGCAATAACAACAAGCGGCGGCAAAATAATAAGCAGTCTTTTTTTAGTCGGGGTCAGGGTTTCTATATCAAAACCAAGCTGTATTGCCATATTATAGTTATACCGTCCTTAATCTTGAATCTTGAATCTTGAATTTTAAATTTTGAATTTATAACACCCTCACTTTAAAATTAAGATTGAACCTATAAACCGGCACATTTTCTACCTCCACCTGACGCGCTTCTGTCAGATAGACATCAGAAAAGTTAACCGTTTTTTTAAGATTTTCTATATACAGTACAATCTGCTCATTTGTAAACGCATATCCTTCCAGCGTAACAACTCCTTCTCTGTAAGCAAGGGTAGTAAGCCATGTGCCTTCCGGTATCGCCCTGCTAACCTTATCAAGTATCGCCACTGGCACCCACTGGTTTTTTATGAGTGTCTCTACAATAACACTGCGCTCTTTTATCTCTTTATTGAGATTTTCATATCTCTTTATCTCGCTTATTTTCTTGTTAAGGTTAGCCAAAAGCGCCTTGTTTGTTTCGCTCTGTGCTTTTAATTCTGATACTTCTAACTTAAGCAAAAAAACAACAACTCCTGCTATAACCACAGTTGCTAATGTAACTGCGCCAACAATGGTAAAGAAATTAGCAGGTCCCCTTGCCCTTTTCTTTTTCCTCTTTTCTGATAGAAGGTTTATCTTTATCATTTTTAACAGTTTGGACAGTTAGAACAGTTTAAACAGTTTAAACAGTTTCATCCGTCTCCTGCCCTCCTTAAAGCAAGGCCGACAGCCACAGCAGCTATTGGAGACATATCATGGATATATGCGATATCAAGCTTATCGGGTATCTTTATCTTCTTGAAAGGGTCAACAACCTCAACCTCTATCCCGAGACGATTAGACATTGCCTCCGGAAATCCCTTTACAAGGGCCGCTCCGCCGCTTAGCGCAATTCTGTCTATGCTCTCATCACCAATGCTGCTCCTGAAATATTCAAAAGACCTGAAAATCTCGGTGAATATCTCTTCTGAAGCAGATGCTATTGCCATATATACATCTGCCTGCGAAACGTCCTCAACAGAACGTCCCATTTTCAGCCTTTCAGCATCCTCCATTGATACATTCAGAGAACCCGCCAGTACCTCTGTATGAAGATTGCTGCCTATGATGCTGTCTCTTACAAACACAGGCATTCCGCTCTGAATTATGCATATATTCGTAGTGCTTGCGCCGACATTGATCAATGCAATATTTTTTCTTTTCTCTATACCGTAGTTGATTTCATACATATTGCAAAGCGCAAAAGAGTCAACATCCGCAATTACAGGGATAAGACCTGCCATATCTACAGCATCGCAAAAATCTTTTGTAATGTCTTTCCTAGCTGCCACAAGCACGACATCCATTTGCTCCTCTGTTTCTGAATTTGGACCAAGTATCTGGAAGTCTATATCAACATCGTTTATATCAAACGGCACATACTGCTGAGCCTCGTATTTAATCGATGCGCTGAGTTCATCTTCAGTCATAAGAGGTATGGTTATCTTCTTAACAATAACCGCGGAATGCCCTGAAATTCCTATAACCGCCCCGTCTTTTTTTATGTTCGCTTTTCTTAATAATTCCTTGATTGAACTTACAAGAGCAGCCTTATCCGCAATAGCGCTGTCGGCTATAACCCCGGTCTGCAGAGGAACCATCTCGAACATGGAAAGCTCGTAGCCCGCCTTTGTATCGTTAAGGCAGGCTGCTTTAATATAAGAAGACCCTATGTCGAGACCTATTGGGCTTTTCTTTTTAAACATACTTAGTTAATAATTACAGAAAACATGCTGTTTGTCAACCCCGTGCATAAGATAAGGACTTTTGCGACATTCCTCTTTTTTCAATTATAAACTGCATTGGTGTTTTTTTGTTAAGTGATTTATGAATCTTTTTGTTATTGTAGAAGATTAGGTAATC
>DBNT01000045.1 GCA_002299835.1 Nitrospiraceae bacterium UBA665
TAACCTTAAAGGTGAATTATTCACCCCCACCCTAACCCTCCCCCGTCAATGGGGAGGGAATGCTATTTACCTCACGTCAAGGGAGAGGGAACAGTTTTAGAATTTCTATATCGGGATTTTGGGTTAAAACACCAAAGGAGGCAAAAATGTTTCTAAGGAAAAATAATAAGCTTGAGACATTAATTGGCACTGGGTCAGAAATTAAAGGAGATGTAACTGCAAATGGCACTTTAAAGATTGATGGGAAAATAACAGGAAATATTATTGCTGACTCAGTTATTTTAGGAAATAATGCATTGGTGACAGGAGACATAAAAGCCAAAAGTGTTGTAATTGGCGGCAGGTTAAACGGTAATGTGACAGCTGAAGATATTGTTGAAATAAAACCAACAGGTCAAGTCTTTGGAGATGTTCATACAAAAAAGCTTTCTGTTTCAGAGGGGGGCATATTTGAAGGCCGCTCGCTTATACAAAAGGATGAGACAAAGGTTATAGATTTTCCGACTAAAGAGTCGTTAGCAAAATAAAAAACTTGTTTTTTCTGAGGCATTTCAGGGCAGTTTTTTTGACGCAGTTCATCTATTGTATGTTAATCTATTTAAATGAAACAGATATTTCTTGACAGTCTTTCTCTTGAAGAAGCAATTAAAGTTCTTTTTGATAATCTTGATGCAAAAGGCTTATATCGTCTTGATTCCGAGATTATAAATACTGCTGGTTCCATCGGACGGATAACTGCAGAGCCTGTGTTTGCAAGGTATTCATCGCCTTTTTATCACTCTGCCGCAATGGATGGATACGCAGTAAAGTTTACAGATACTTTTACCGCTTTAGACTCATCTCCATGCCTGCTTAAAATCGGACAGGAAGCAGTATATGTGGATACTGGCGACCCTATGCCCGAAGGATTTAATGCAGTTATTATGATCGAGGATGTGAATGTAGTTAAAAAAGAGTCATTAGTCAAGAGTCAAGAGTCATTAGTGCAAACCTATGACCAATGTCCAGTGACTAATGACAAATACGAATGTATTGAAATCTATCAGCCCGCTGCTCCTTATCAGCATGTGAGGACCATTGGTGAGGATATTGTTGCAACAGAGTTAATCATCCCTGAAAATCACAGAATAAGACCCATAGACATCGGAGCTATGCTCGCAAGCGGCCATATAGATGTGTCTGTAACAAGAAAACCTAAGATCGCTATAATCCCTACAGGAACAGAAATTATAGAACCAGAAGTTGTAAGAAATAGGACTCCTAATCCTCCGGAAATAATAGAATATAATTCTGTGATGCTGTCGGGTCTCTCACAGGAGCTTGGCGCTGAAGCCATTAGATTTCCGATAGTAAAAGACGATTTGAATGAAATTAAAAATGTAGTTATTGAGGCATTAAATACATCTGATATAGTCCTTATAATTGCAGGTTCTGGAAGGGGTTCTGAGGATTATACACTAACAGCAATAAAAGAACTTGGAGATGTAATTATAAACGGTGTGTCTATAAAGCCGGGCAAGCCTTTGATTTCGGGCTTTGTTAACAATAAACCTGTGTTTGGAATCCCCGGCTATCCTGTCTCGGCATATTTGACATTTCAATTGTTTGTGAAGCCGGTAATTGCAAGATTTTTGGGCATTCCGCTTGAAGAAAGCGAAAAGATAAAGGCTGTTATATCAAGGCAGATAGCATCTTCTATGGGTATAGATGAGTTTATAAGAGTTAAGGCAGGAGCGGTTGGAGACAGGCATGTGGCAACACCTGTGGGCAGGGGCGCTGGTTTATTGATGTCGCTTGTAAGGGCAGACGGCATTATAAAGATTCCATCTTGCACAGAGGCATTAAGCGCAGGAACGGAAATAGATGTTAAGCTCATAAGAAAAAAAGAAGAGATAAAAAATACTATTGTATGTATTGGCAGCCATGACAATACCCTTGATATTCTGGCAAATATGATAAAGAAAAGGTATCCCCGGTTTTCTTTATCATCTGCTCATGTAGGCTCAATGGGCGGACTTATGGCACTGAAAAGAGGGGAGGCGCACTTTGCAGGAACGCATCTTTTAGATGAACAATCAGGTGAATATAATATACCGTTTGTAAAAAGATTACTGCCGGATAAAGAAATTGTGCTTGTTAATCTTGTCTATCGCCAACAGGGGCTTTTGGTGAAAAAGGGCAATCCGAAGAATATAAAAAGGTTTGAAGATTTACTGAGGGATGATGTTATTTTTATCAACAGGCAGGGCGGCTCTGGCACAAGGCTTCTATTAGATAAACATTTAAAAGAACGCGGAATCAATCCATTTATGGTTAAAGGATATGATAGAGAGGAATATACTCACATGGCTGTTGCGTCTGCAGTGCTTACAGGACTTGCAGACACCGGACTGGCTGTTTATTCTTCTGCTGTAGCGCTTGGTCTTGACTTTATTCCGGTTGCCGATGAACGGTATGATCTGGCGATTCCTGCAGAGTTTATGGATACAGAGATGATAAGGATAGTTTTAGACATTATCGGCAATCACCGTGAATTTAGAGATACTATCGGTTCTCTCTGCGGATATGAAACAAAAGATATGGG
The DNA here is from genome assembly GCA_002299835.1 of Nitrospiraceae bacterium UBA665. GTDB lineage: Bacteria > Nitrospirota > Thermodesulfovibrionia > Thermodesulfovibrionales > Dissulfurispiraceae > UBA665. Next base: position 2,585 of record DBNT01000045.1, read on the forward strand.
GAAAATAATTTATGAAAGTTAACCCCGTTAGAAAAGTATTTTCTAACGGGGTTAATATATTCCGCCTTCTGGAATCAATCTCTTTGCGCCGATAAAGCGTCTTAAGAAGTAAGGAGTGTCGAGGCTGGTAATAGTTACTTTTCTGTTTCGTGTTGATGTATGTATAAATAAGTTATCGCCGATATATATGCCTACATGTGACGGGAAAGAAGCATATGTCCTGAAGAATACAAGATCCCCGACCGAAAGTTCTTCTTTGCTTATTGGCTCTCCTTCACGGAATTGCTCTCTTGCGGTGCGCGGCAGGTCTATGCCGGCAAGTTGAAATACCTTTTGCACATAAGCCGAACAATCGATTCCAGAAAAACTATTCCCTCCAAATCTATATGGCAGTCCTAACATCTTTTTTGCAAACAATGTAATCCTATCTCTTATGTTTAGTTCCAGCAGGTCTTCTGATTTAGAAAGTTTTCTCATTTCTTCTAATCGTAGATGAGATGGACTTGCGCTGCCTGCTGTTACAACTGAACTGCTATCGATGTCCTCAATATTTCGCGCAATCATAAGTTTTTGTCCTGGCATGATTGAATTTCCGGTCAGTCCGTTTATTTCTTTTATATCCGCAACTCTTACGTCAAATCTTCTTGCAATCTTTGAGAGGGTGTCGCCTTTTCTTACGGTGTATAATATATCATCGTGGTCAACTTGATTTACTTCTTTAGAGTCAGCTTTTTTCTTTTTTGTTTCTGTGTTGCCTGATACAGTTTTCTGACCGCCAACAGCAGGAATAGTAAGTTTTGCTCCTGCTTTTATTCTGTTAGATGTAAGATTATTAGCCCTTTTAATTTCTTTTATGCTGACATCAAACTTTCTGGAAATTGAATGTAAAGTGTCGCCTCTTTTTACCGTATAGACGGTGTCTGCATAGACACTACTAACAAGTAATAAGTAACAAGCAACAAGTAAAAACAGAGATAAAACTAATTTTCTAATGCTTTTAATTTTTAACTCGTAACTTTTAGCTTGTAACTGTTTCATCACATCCTCCTCATGCTGCTTCGTCTTTCAGAAAATCATTAATAGGCGGCAGATCGCTTAAATTTTTAAGACCGAAATATTGCAGAAACTCTTTTGTTGTGCCGTAAAGAAACGGCCTGCCCGGAGTCTCTTTCTTTCCGACAATCTTAATAAGTCTTTTCTCCAGCAGACTTTTCACAGCGCCGTCGGAATTAACGCCCCTGAACTGGTCTATTTCGAGCCTGGTTATAGGCTGTCTATATGCTATAATTGCAAGCGTTTCTAAGGCAGGCTGTGAAAGCCTGGCGGTCTGATTTATATTTTTGAATTTTTTGACACATACTGCAAAGTCCGGATTTGTTACCATCTGATAGCCTTCTGCTATCTCAGCGATCAGTATGCCTGAATTTTTTGCTCTATATTCTGCAATCAGCTCATCAGCCATCTGCTTAACTTCTGGTTTTTGCATTTCCGTTGCCTTTATAATGCTGTCTAAAGTGACCGGCTCTCCGGCGACAAAAAGCAAAGCCTCGATAATTGCCTTTTTTTTTAAATCTTCTATCGGGGCAGAATCTTCCATCGTTAAAAAGTATAGCAAAAATTTGATTCAGATGTAAACAAGGTGCTATAATAGCTCATCCCCGATTAAGAACTTCGAGGACAAGTATGGTTAAAAAGAAAGCCTTAATAATAACAATAATTTTGTTGCTGGCAGCAGTGTCATGGTTTATTATATTGACTGATGACATCACACCTGTAGCAGCTAAGTCTGCCACTAAGCCTGTCGCCAAGCCTGCCGACAATGCAGTCCCACAACTGGGATGCGGGGCAAAGGACTGCATGGAATGCCATAGTCTAAGTAAGCAAGATGCTTCAGGCATGTTAAAGAAATTAAATGCAGGGCATGTTAAGGTGCTGGACATACAGGTGAGTCCGGTAAAAGGGTTGTGGGAAGTCACTATTGATGACAAAGGACAGAGAGGTGTTTTATATATAGACTTCTCTAAAAGTTACATAGTAAGCGGCTCTATTATAGCAGTTGACCAAAGAATTGATTTAACACAAAAGAGGGTAGGTGAACTACAAAGGGACAGAAGGGTTGATGTGTCAAAAATACCCCTTCATGATGCAATAATAATGGGCAATCCAAATGCAGCTAAAAAAGTAATTATGTTTACAGACCCCGGCTGACCTTTCTGTGTGAAACTTCATCAGGAGATGAAGACAGTTATAAAGAAGAGACCTGACATAGCCTTTTATATAAAATTCTTCCCGATTTTTAAAGAAACAAGGGGGCAAATTAAAAGCATAGCATGCACAAAATCTTTATCGCTTCTTGAGAGGGCTTATAAGGGACAAAAAGTGCCTGATGAGCCATGTGCAAAGAATATAAGCATAGAAAAAATGCAAGAGTTTGCGCGCTCATTGGGAATAAGTTCAGTGCCTGCCCTTATAATGCCTGACGGAAGGGTGCATATGGGATATGTGCCTGCTGACAGGCTTATCCAGATAATCGACGGGGGATAATGAACACAGGTTTCGATACCCTGATTATCTTTCTCGCAACTTCAGTTTTTTTAATACTTCTGTTTATCCTCCTCATATTTCTTCCCCGCCTGCTTAAAAAAAGAGAACCAAAAGAAGAAAATATTGAAATAAACACGGTAATGGGGGCGTTTTCTGCTTTGGGGGATGAGATAAAATCTCTGAAAGAACAGTTGATGGTGAGGGAAAGGCTTGCAGCCTTGGGAGAGGTTTCTGTAGGCATAGCGCATGAATTCAGAAATCCCATGGGCGTTATAGCCGGTTATGCAAAACTGCTTTTAAATAGTCTTGAGCAAAATGATAAAAGAAGAGAGTTTGCTACTGGCATTTTAAAAGAAATAGGCGAAATGAACTCTATTATGGAGGAGTTGCTTAAATTTTCAAGATTAGAACCAATAAAAAAGGCTGATATAAATCTCACAAAATCCATAGAGGATGTTATTCAAAGTATGGGTGATTCTGCTGATAAAATAGTTTATAGTTCATTGGATGATGTTGTGATAAAGGGCGATGAAACCCTGCTAAAGCAGGCAATAAGAAATCTTGTTCATAATGCCCTTGATGCAGGAGATAAAGTATGGATAGAAGTAAAGCGTGGGGCGTTGGGCGTGGGGCGTCAAGCGCTGAACAGGGAAAGTCAAAAGGATGATGTTTATATTACCGTCAGAGACAATGGCAAAGGAATAGCCGCAGAAGATTTAAAAAAAATATTCATGCCGTTTTATACAACTAAACAGGGCGGTTCAGGGATAGGGCTGGCGCTTGTGCAGAAGATAGTAATGGGGCACGGCGGCAATATTACTGTAGAAAGCAAAGAAGGAGAGGGCAGCGCTTTTCGCATTTTTTTGCCAAAGGAGTAATGGAGTGTTGGAGTGATGAATAGATAATTATGAAAACGATTTTAATAGTTGAAGACAAAAAGAGCATGGCAGACATGTTGACTAAAGCCTTCCAGTCTGAAGGGTTCAATGTCAAAACAGCTTATACTGTCAAGGATGGAATTAATTTACTCGCATCTGACTTGAGCGCAGTAATTACAGACCTGAAGCTGCCTGACGGCGAAGGCACGGAAATTCTAAAAACAGTAAAAGAGAGTTTTCCGCTTATTCCAGTTATTGTAATGACTGCATACGGAAGCATAGAGACTGCTGTTAAGGCAGTAAAAGAAGGTGCTTATGACTTTATTGCTAAACCATTTGATCCCGACCATCTTCTATTGATAATCAAAAGGGCAGTGGGCGAAAGAAGCATAGAGAAGGAAAACATCATACTGAAAAAAGAGTTTTCAAGGTTTCTTAAAATGCCCGATATGATCGGAGTAAGCAGGGCATGGAATGAAATGATTGAAAAGGTGAAAAAAGTTGCGCCCCTTAAAACCACTGTCTTAATTTTAGGTGAAAGCGGAACAGGAAAAGAGCTTATTGCAAGGGCAATCTACCATTTGAGCCTGAGGTCAAAAGAATCCTTTGTTGCCGTTAATTGTGCGGCAATTCCAAAGGACTTAATAGAGAACGAAATCTTCGGACACGAAAAGGGCGCATTTACAGGTGCAGGGGAAACAAAGACAGGAAGATTTGAACTCGCAGACAAAGGCACAATTTTCCTTGATGAAATAGGTGATATGGAAATGCCTCTTCAGTCAAAACTGTTAAGGGTTTTGCAGGAAAATGAATTTGAAAGGGTCGGCGGCGTAAAGACAATAAAGATTGATGTAAGGGTTGTTGCTGCAAGCAATAAGGATCTTGAAAAAGAGGTTGTTGATGGCAGATTCAGGGAGGATTTGTTTTTTAGACTAAATGTATTCCCGATTGTTATTCCACCACTGCGGGAAAGAAGAGAAGACATAATGCCCCTTGCGAGGCATTTCATTTCTTTGTTTTCCTCCGCGATGAATAAAAAAGAACCTTTTATCTCACCTGAAGTGGAAGGCATTCTTCTGAGCCATGAATGGAAGGGTAATGTAAGGGAGCTAAGGAATGTCATAGAAAGGGCAGTTATTCTATATGATGATGCGGGTAATGGAAGAACTCTTTTGCCCGAGCATTTTAACCTTAAACCTCCCTTACCCCCCTTAAATTTCAAATTTCAAATTTCAAATAATAAAGGGGGGATGGGGGGATTTTCAGACGCTCCTTTGCATGAGGTCGCAGAATCAGCGGTAAGATCTGCTGAAAAGGCAAGAATAGAAGCTGTTTTGATGCAAACACACGGCAATAAAACCAGAGCAGCAGAAATTCTCAAGGTCAGCTATAAGACGCTTCTCAATAAGATAAAGGAATATGGGATTTCATGATGCTATGGTATAATTTAAACGAGGAACATGTGAAGATTGAACATGATCGTTATGCAAAAGCCCTTTACATCAGGCTTCAGGAAAAAGAGCGAGTTAGAACCCTTGAGATTAATGAAAATCTAAATCTTGATATTGATGAAAAGGGCAATCTGGTAGGTATAGAAATCCTGAACCCCGAGGACTATCCGATAGAGGATATATTGAAACCATTTGTTGAAGAATATACAGAAGCAGACGCCGAAACCTTTACTTTTAAAAAACAGCCAGCATAGTGGATGGGCTCGATTCGCTCTATGTAACAAACTACCCAC
>DBNT01000043.1 GCA_002299835.1 Nitrospiraceae bacterium UBA665
GCCAACGGCACAGGCAGGCGGGGGAGGGATAAGGTGAGGGTGAATAGTTCACCTTAATGTAACTGCTGCTCTACTGCGCTGCTGCTCTATTTTTATGCAAATGTTTCTTTACGGTTCTTTACGGATTATGGTCTTGACACGAGCGGTTTAAATAAGTATACTAATAAATGAGAATGAGTTTCAATTCTATTTGCTTGGGGTGAAAAACATGACAGTGTTATTGGTTGGCGCTGACAGGCTTGGCAATATGCCGAAAGAAGCAGAAGCATCACCGCCAATGTCCGTGGGATAAAGGCGGAAAGTGTGTGTAAATGGCGCTCTTGTAATGTGGAGCAGAAGCCATGTGAGGCGATAGGCATGAGAGAAAAGCTCAAGAATGCCATGAAAAGTATTTCTGTCAGCGGCTTTGGTTCCAGAAAACTCTGGGTTATTCCCCTTTTAGCCTGGATGTTGCTGGCTTCCGCTTCATTGCTCTGGAATCTTTACTCTCTCAGGCAGAACACGCTTAATGCCTTTATGTATGAGGCTCAGACGCTGGCCGGGGTAGCGCTGTCTACCATCATGTGGACCGCACAACATGAGCAGGTATATGTCCCGCTTACCGAATGGATTCCGCTGGAACCATTCTTTGCAGATCTGCCGGAGAGAGAAATTGTTACTACCGACGGGTTAAAGTTTACGCAGGTATCGCATGCCTTAATCAGCCGACAGGTAGCTGAACAGGCTTTGCTTCATGGATGGGACCAAAAGTTTATCCGGATGACCAGCCTGCAACCGTTAAACCCGGTCAATACACCTAATAAATGGGAAAGAGCGGCACTAAAGAGTTTTAAAAATGGAGAAACAGAAAAATTTGCTCTTATCGAGGATGAAGCAGAGGATTTTTTAAAATATATGATGCCACTCAGGGCAAAACTGGAATGCCTGAAATGCCATCTTGGTTACAGGGAGGGGGACCTTCTGGGCGGTTTATCTGTCAGTGAGCCGGCGGCGTCACGCCTTGCAATGGTTAGACCACAAATTATCAGCATGATTGCTACTCACACAGGTATTTTTGTATTGGTTGCTGTAACGATGCTCTTTCTCCTGTCTCATTTGAGGCGGCAGTGGCTTGATCTTGACCAGAGCAACAATAAGCAGAAAAAGATGATCGTTAAGCTGGCCGAAAGCGAGGCCAAGCTAAAAGAAATGGCCGTTACGGACGAACTTACCGGACTAAAAAACAGGCGGGGATTTTTTCTCCTTGCTGAACAACTGATAAAGGCAGCTAATCGCCAGAAAACAAAGATATGGTTTATTTTTATTGATGTTGACGGGATGAAATCAGTTAATGATAAATACGGTCATAGCGAGGGGGACGAATCTTTGACTGCGACTGCCAACATCCTTAAGAACACCTTCCGGGAGTCGGATGTTATCGCACGCATAGGTGGGGATGAATTTGCGGCCATTGTAGCAAGTGCTGGTGAAAATAGCGGCGACGCTATTCTTGGTCGTTTACAGGAAAACCTTGATCTTTACAATGCTAGTATAATAAAACCCTATAGATTGTCCTTCAGCGCAGGCATCATTTATTACAAGCCCAGTGAAGAGCCATGCAGTATTGATGGGCTACTAAAAAAGGCAGATGAATTAATGTATAAAAATAAGCGGTGCAAAACCTATTATTGACTTGACCCCAAAAAGGGTCAAGTCAATTAAAACCGTAACACAACAACATACAATCAGAGCCAGTAAGCAGTGGAGACGATTCACGATAATTCGGGTAAAACTGTAAAAAAGGTTTCTTTACGGATTATGGGCTTGTTTAAACACCTATGCAAAAAAACTTGACAAAAAAAATAACTTCTGGTATATTGAAACTAAATCTCAATATTTTAATCCGTAATTGGCATATTGATACCGATAAGAGATTTTTATTTTTTATATCAAATAATTGAGATTTAGTCTGAATTTCTTTTTGGAGGTTTGCTATGTGTGTAGCATTGATAGGTGGAATGGACAGGCTCGAAAGAAACTATATCAGCGAGGCTGAAAAGATGGGCATAGACCTTAAGGTTTATACCAAATCAGAAACAGGCATCGCTTCAAAGGTCAGAAATGTGGATGCCGTGGTTATTTTCACAAACAAGGTGTCCCATAAGGCAAAAAAGGAGGTGATGAATATAGCGAAGTTGCGGAATATTCCGGTCTTTATGTATCACTCATGCGGCATATGCACGTTGAGGGATTGTTTGACCTGTCTGCGTGCGACACACAGGCAGAGTGCCTGAAAAACGGGCTGTTTTACAGCCGAAAATAAGACAAAAATAACAGGAGAAAAAGATGTTAGGCATTAAGAGGTTGAAAAAACTAACAAGTACAGTTTTAATGGCATCACTGGCAATGCTGGTTATGACAATGTTTGCGCCATTGATTGAACGCGCCCCAGAGGCGGCAGATAAAGGGGTTGTTAATCTTTATACATCTCGTCATTACGGCGTTGAACCAGTTTTTGCAGAGTTTACTAAAGAAACAGGAATTAGAGTGCGCTTTACCACTGGCAGCGACAGTGCTTTGAGAGAGCGAATTAGGGCAGAAGGCCGCCATACACCGGCTGATGTTTATATCGCAGTTGACGCAGGCAATCTTTGGCTGGCTGCACAAGATGGTCTTTTGCAATCTGTGAAGAGCCCGGTGTTGACTAAAAACATTCCAGCTCACTTAAGAGACCCTGAAAACCGTTGGTTTGGTCTGACCCAGCGAGTCCGTACTATTCTGTATCATCCAGGCAGGGTCAGTCCTGCAGATCTCTCTACTTATGAAGCCCTGGCCGACCCAAGATGGAGTGGCCGTTTAGTTATGAGGCCGGCTACTCATTCCTACACCCAGTCACTCGTAGCCAGCCTTATTAAAGTGCATGGTGAAGCTAAAGCTGAAGAAATTGTTCGTGGGTGGGTAGCAAACAAGCCAACGCTGATTGACAGTGATACGCGTATTTTAGAAACCCTGGCAGCAGGTGGAGGAGATGTTGCGATTGCCAATCATTATTACTTAGGCAGACTACTTGAAGCCAACCCAGCTTTTCCAATCCGCGTGTTTTGGGCAAATCAAAAAGACAGGGGTGTGCATGTTAATATTAGTGGCGCAGGTGTGACTGCCCATGCCCCAAACCGTGAAAATGCCATTCGTTTTCTTGAGTGGCTGGCAGGCCCGCGCGGGCAAAAACTCCTTGCTGATACAAACCACGAGTTTCCAGCTAATCCTGAAGTAAAGCCACACCCTATTATTGCTGGGTTTGGCACTTTTATAAGAGACAATATCTCTATGGCTGAATATGGGCGACTTCAAGCAGCTGCTATTAAGTTATTAGATAGAGCGGGCTATAGATAGAGGCACGGTGCAAGCAACAATATCGTATTATTATTTAAGGCTTATTAGGGAGGGGCAGAGACTTGGCAGTCTGCCCCTCCTGCCTTTATTTGTTGTCTTACTACTACTACTGCCGGTGGCTGTAGTTGGTTTAGCAGTCTTGACACCTTCTTTAGAGATTTGGTCTCACTTGTGGCAAACTATACTGCCTGAGATGCTCCGCAACACTTTGCTCTTGGTAATAGGTGTGGGTTTTGGCACATTCATTATCGGCACTGGGCTTGCATGGCTGATGGTAGCTTACCGCTTTCCGGGCCAATCTGTCTTAGAGTGGTTGTTAATCCTGCCTATGGCTGTTCCTACTTATGTAATGGGTTTTGTTTATATGGCTACCTTTGATTTTGCTGGACCTGTGCAGTCTTTTTTGCGCCAGTGGTTTGGTGAGATAGGTTGGTTTCCGGAAATACGCTCTGGGGCAGGCGCTATTGTTGTTATGACTCTGGTTTTATATCCTTATGTGTACCTTCTTGCCAGAGCTGGTTTTCGTGAGCAATCTGGCAATACTTTGGATGCAGCAAGAATGCTCGGTCACGGCTCAACTACTGTCTTTTTCCGTGTGGTCTTGCCTTTAGCCAGGCCATCTATTGCTGCTGGTGTGGCTTTGGCTGTAATGGAGGCTCTGGCTGACTTTGCTACAGTCCGCTTTTTTAACTTTCCTACTCTTTCTGACGGCGTTATTCGTATCTGGCATGGCATGATGGATTTGCGCGCAGCTTCTGAGCTGGCAGGAATGCTGGCAGTTTTTGCTTTATTTATTCTCTTACTTGAACACAATTTACGCGGACGCTCTCGCTATTATCAAGTAGTGGGTAAAACGGCTGGCATAACACGAGTTCGCCTTTCTGGCTGGAGAGGATGGATGGTAACTGCTGTTTGTTTATTTATAGTGGCAGTAGCTATTGTTTTGCCAATCGGTCAACTTTCGTACTGGGGTTTGCAGGAAATAGGTAAAATGCAGGCTGATGTCGTCCCTGTATATATTAATCTCGCTTTAAACAGCTTGCTGCTTGCTGGACTGGCTGCAATTTTTGCTACAGCAGTTGCTTTGTTTTTGTCTAGCCGCAGCCGCATTAGCAGAAGCAAAACAACCCGTGGACTGACCCGACTAGCGACTATTGGTTATGCTATACCTGGAGCGGTTATCGGAGTAGGCATCTTGCTACCGCTTTCTGCCCTTGACCATGCCCTAAATAATTTTTTGGAGGCATGGCGGGGGATTACTGTGGGGCTGATCTTCACAGGTTCACTAATAGGTCTTACTTATGCTTATGTGACTCGTTTTTTAGCCGTTTCTTATAATAGTGTTGATGCCAGCATGGAAAAAGTTACTGTAAATATAACACAGGCTGCAAGGATTTTAGGAGCGGGTAATTGGAAAGTTATGCGGCAAATCCATTTACCGTTGGTAGCTCCAGGCATGATGGCTGGTGCAATCTTGGTGTTTGTAGATGTAATGAAAGAGTTGCCTATTACGGTCATCTTGCGTCCGTTTGGTTATGATACCCTGGCAATATGGGTCTGGCAGATGGCAGCTGAATCACTGTGGGCTGGCGCTTCTTTGCCCGCACTGGCTATTGTTCTTGTTGGCATCTTGCCTGTTATAATTTTAATGCGCGCAGACACCAGAAGAGGTAAAATTCAATGAACAGGAGTAGGAGAAATGGTATTTAGATTGCATAAAGAGGATGCCTGCATTGCCGAGACGGGGGCAACCCATGTTTTATTAAAAAATGTGACGAAACTTTTCAATGGAAATGTAAAGGCTGTTTATGATTTAAGCATGGAAGTGAAAAAAGGCGAATTCTTTTCTCTTTTGGGCCCTTCAGGATGCGGCAAAACCACAATCTTAAGGCTTATAGCCGGACTTGAAAGACCTGACAATGGCAATATCATCATAGGAGAGAGGATTGTTGCCGGCGCAGAATGGTTACAGCCCGAAAAAAGAAGAATAGGACTTGTTTTTCAGGACTATGCCCTGTTTCCACATATGACGGTTTTTAAAAACATCGCCTTTGGATTAACAAACTGTAGTAAAAAAGAACTTAAACAGAAGGTTATGGAGATGCTTGAATTAGTAGGACTATCAGATATGGCAAAGAGATACCCCCATGAGCTTTCAGGAGGGCAGCAGCAGAGGGTTGCCCTTGCAAGGGCATTGACTCCTTCTCCGAAGGTGATGCTTCTGGATGAGCCATTTTCAAACCTTGACGCTGACTTAAGAATGGAATTGCGCACAGAGACAAAAAGAATACTCAAAGAAAAGGGAACGACCACAATCCTCGTTACACATGATCAGGAAGAGGCTTTTTCTCTTTCGGACAGAATAGGGGTTTTAAATAGCGGCAGGCTTGAGCAGGTCGGCACTCCGGAGGAGATATACCATAAGCCCATAACCCGCTTTGTGGCAAACTTTGTAGGAAGGGCGGACTTTATAGATGGAAGGATTGAAGGGGATTCCGTGATTTCAGATATAGGCGTCTTTAAATGCGGGGACGCCATACCCTGCGATACTTTTGATGTTGACCCCGTTAGAAAGACAGACAGATTTTTAACGGAGTCCAAACTTTCTAACGGGGTTGAGCTTATGATAAGGCCCGATGATGTGGATTTTGTTGAAGATTCACATGGAAGCGCCACCATAATAGAGGCGGAGTTTTTAGGGGCTGAAATTATTTATAAGTTATCGCTTTTAAATGGAAAGGTCATCCACTCTATAAGACCTTCAACAAGGATATTTAGCGTCGGCAGCAGGGTGAAGATTTATGTTGACCCAACGCATATAGTGGTTTTTAAAAAAGACGAAAGGAGGTGATGAGTAATGTCAGCAATGGTATTAAGCAGTGTTAAGAGATTTATTGAGATATCGCCTTCGCTTGAGGAATTCGGCATTCAGAATATCCATTTTTATAATTCAAAAAATAATGCCGATTTAAATACTCCGATGGTTGCGCTTGTGCCTTTTGTGGATGTCATTATACTCGGCAAAGATGCAGGGCTTTCAAGGCATCTCGCAAAGATTATAGAGGAGGCAATGGCAAGGCATATCCCTGTGTTTTCTGATGAATGCTTGCACGAAGTAAAAAATTTTTGCTATTAAAATGAGAATGAGTTTTAAGAAAGAACCCTCGGCAGAGATAGCATTGAGGTTTTAGATGAAATACAGAATTATCCATGAACTGCCTGACAGATTAAGGATCAATCTGATGATTCCTAAAGGCTCATCCATCAACATGGATGGCATTAATGGAATTAAAGGGGTTGTCTCTGCCTCTTTTAATAACAAAACAGGCAATCTCCTCATCAGGCACAATGGAGATGGAGTTGTCCAAAAAGAGGTGATAGGGGCTATAGAGAATGCGCCGCTCAGTCTTTGTTTAAAGAAGGCTATAGACCTGCCTGAGCGAGTCCGCTCGCAGTCAGGTAAAGGTAGTGCATCAACCCCGTTAGAGAACGAGTTTCTAACGGGGTCAACACTCACAAGAAAGAAAAAGTCCGTAATTGCAGCAGGGGCGAGGCTTATTGTCTCGCCCCTATTCCCGCTGCCAATAAGAACTGCCATTGCCTTATACGGAGCAGCGCCATTTTTTAAAAAAGGCATTAAAGCCCTTTTAAACAGGAGTTTAAATATCGATGTATTAGATGCAACAGCCATCGGCGCTGCAATGGGCATCGGGGATTACAGGACAGCAGGAATAATCTCTTTGCTGCTTAAAGCCGGTGATTACCTTGAGGAATGGACAAAAGATAAATCAAGAAAGATGCTTACCCATGCCTTTCAGATTGGCGATGAATATGTATGGCTCAAAAATAACGGCTCTGAATATATGGCAAAGACATCGGAGCTAAAAGAGGGAGATATTGTCGTGGTAAGGACAGGAAGCCGCATCCCTGTTGACGGCGTTGTTATAGATGGAGAGGCAATGGTGAATCAATCGTCAATGACAGGAGAGCCATTGCCTGTCCTGAAAAGGGCAGGTCTAACCGTTTATGCAGGAACTGCGGTAGAAGAAGGGGTTGTTGTTATAAAGTCACAGAAGGTGGGCAGTGAAACCACAGTATCAAAGATTGTAAGCATTATTGAAGGCGCAGGGCATCTAAAAGCAGATATTCAAAACCATGCAGAAAGACTTGCGGACAGGCTCGTTCCTTATACATTTTTACTAAGCGGACTTACATATTTCATTACAGGAAATCCTGCAAAAGCCGCGTCTGTCCTTTTAGTTGATTACTCATGCGCTATAAGGCTTTCTACTCCTTTGAGCATCATGGCAGGGATGATTAATTCGGCAAAAAGGGGCGCGGTGATTAAGGGCGGCAAGTTTATTGAAAGGCTTTCAAAGACTAATGTATTTGTGCTTGACAAGACAGGCACTCTTACAGAGGCGTCTCCATCGGTGATTGATGTTATCGCATTCAACGGATATGCAAAAGATTATGTCCTCAGGCATGCAGCCTGCGTGGAAGAGCATTTCCCCCATCCTGTTGCTACAGCAATCGTAAAGAAGGCAAAAGACGAGGGACTCATACATGAAGAAGATCACAGCAAGGTTGAATATATTGCAGCGCACGGCATAGCCTCATATCTTAACGGCAAAAGGATACTCGTAGGCAGCAGGCATTTTATTATAGAGGACGAAGGAATTGACGACTCTTGCTGCAAGGAAATCATAAGCATGGCTGCATCCGGAGGGCATTCAATCCTCTATGTGGCAATAGATGATAAACTGGCAGGTCTTATAGTTATTGAGGATCCGCTCAGACAAGAGGCGTCTGAATTTATAAAAAGGCTCAAAGATTATGGCGTAAATAAAATAGTCATGCTCACAGGAGATGCTGATGCAGCAGCAAGGAATGTCGCAGAGAGGCTCGGTATAACCGAATATTACAGCCAGATATTGCCGGATAAAAAGACCGAGATAGTCAAATGGCTGAAAAACTCAGGCAATGTGGTTGCGATGGTAGGGGACGGCATTAATGACTCTGCTGCTTTAGCCCATGCCCATGTAGGCATCTCAATGAAGCACGGCGCAGACATTGCAAAGGAGGCTTGCGATATTCTGCTTTTGGACGGGTCTCTTATGTCGCTTATTGAGGCAAAAAATATAAGCAAAAAGGCTATGGATACAATTAAGCAGAATTTTAAATATATTGTAGGCATTAATTCATCATTGATATTTTTAGGGATTGCAGGTCTTTCTACGCCTGCATTTTCAGCCTTTATGCACAATGCCTCTACAGTGCTTTCGGCATTAAACAGCCTGATATTGGCATCACATAAAGACGCCGCATTAAAGAAAAAGCGATGTAAACCCCGTTAGATAAGACTGGGCTTTCTAACGGGGTAAATCCTTTTATGGAGGTGTGTGATATGGATAATTCTAAAATAGCCTTTGGCGAGATGCAGCTATGAAACCCGTTATTTATTTGCCGGAAGTTGAAGGTTTATTTTGCGATCTAACCTCCTGCGCTGACAACTGCCTTTCTCTGCACCAGTTAAGCGAATCGCTCGGCAATGCAGTTGATGCAAAAGACAAGCTCACTCACAACCACTCACAGTATGTGGCGGTTATAAGTTATCTCATCGCCCTTGCAATGGGTTTTAATGCAAAGCAAGCCGATGTCATTCACATTGCAGGGCATTTGCATGACATAGGCAAGATAGGAATTCCTGATGCTGTTTTGGGAAAAAAGGATAAGTTTACAGATGAAGATTGGAAATGGATGCAGAGACATTCTGAAATTGGAGCCCAAATAATTGCGCCTGTAAAGGCATTTAAAGCCAAAAGCGGCATACGGGAAATAATCCTTCATCACCATGAAAGATTTGACGGCTCAGGTTATCCAGCAAGGCTTGAAGGCAAAGACATCCCGATAGGCGCGAGAATTGTTGCGGTTGCCGACACACTTTCGGCATTGATACAGGACAGACCTTACAGAAAGGGGCGAAGTTTTGAAGATGCAGTTGAAGAAATCGCAAAAAATTCAGGCACGCAGTTTGACCCTGTTGTAGTAAAGGTCTTTATGGAGATACATAACAATATAAAACAATGGCTGGAGGGGATATGATCGCGAGTTTTGTTGAAGGACGGATAAGGATAAGAGACGAGAAACTTAAAAGCATCTCTGCGGTCTCTCATATAGAAAGAAAGCTTTCACAGTTCAAAGGGATAACGGATGTATCTATAAATCGCAGGAGCAGAAGTCTTTTGATACTTTATGACAAAGCTATTTTGAAGCTTGAGCAGTTGCTGCATGTGCTTGCCGATTATCTTGATGCAGCAAAGACAGAATGCAGAAAATATGCGGTTTCTATAACCGATAGAAAGATCGTAAATAGAGCTATGCTAGCGTCGCTTACTTTAAGCATGTTTGGAGCGGCAATAGATATAACAGCAGTCCATATAATTGCAGGGATTGTTTTTTTGGGTTTTTTAGGACTGCATCTTTTTAGGTATAAAACCCACATGAGCCTTTAGCTCACAAAGGAGGATGAAAATGTCATTGCCCGGCTTGTCCGGGCAATCCAGAAACATAAATGTATAGATTCCCCGAACAAGTCGGGGAATGACAGAATTATTAGAAATCAAATAGTTAGAAGGTATTTTCGGAGCAAAACATGCTTTTTGCATAGGAGGTCAAATGTCAACTGTAAGTAAATTGCCCGGAAGGCTGAGGCTTGAGATTAATGAATTAATTAACAAGAAGTGCCACTGCCGCGTGCTTGAATTAAAAATCTTGGAGATAAAGGGGGTGATGCAGACAGAGGCGAATTATCGCACAGGCAGGCTGCTTGTGGTCTTTGACGAGGGGGTGATAGACAGCCGTGAATTGGTGTTAAAGATAAGAGAGATTTTGGATGAGATGGTTGAATGCAATGACAAAGAATATAAGATGCGGGATGCAGCAAGGAACAACCCCGTTAGAGAACGAGTTTCTAACGGGGTTGTCCATGCGGTCATAGACATAGCAGGTCATATATTTATGCCGAAGCCGTTGAATATTTTGCTTCCGATTGCAGTAAATGCAATGAGGAAAAATCTATAAGACTGTTCAATAACAAAAGCCGTTTTTTGTCATTCCCGCGAAAGCGGGAATCCAGAAGTCTTTGAAAAGACTGGATTCCCCAATCAAGTCGGGGAATGACAGACTGCGGTAAGCTAAAAATGAGCATCTTCGCAAAACCTTGATTTTCAAGGCTTAGCGAGTTGTTAAACAGGCTCATCTATAAAAAGGAGGAATTGAAGATGGAAAAAGAGAAAAAAGAAATGCAGAAATCTGAAGACAACAACCCTAACAACCCTGCCTATGCCGTTGGCACGGCAGACAGGCAAAAGGAGGGCAAGCACATGGGAGACGGGATTTTTATCAGCAAAAAAAGCTTGTGGCTCGTTGCAGGCGGCGCCCTTGGTGCCCTTGCAGCAATAGGACTTGGCAAGGCATCTAAGAAAATTAGACCGGCATTAGTAGGAGCAGCAAAGGAAGGCTATGCCTTCAAGGAGTGGGCTGCTGCAAAGCTTGAGACTGTAAAAGAGGATATTGAAGACATTGCCGCAGAGGCAAAACATGCCTATCACAAAGACATTGAGGCGACAGAAGAGGCTGTTACAAAAGAGAAGGAGATATTACAGAAGGTAGAGGAAGCGGTTGCAAAGAAGGCTTCAAAGAAAAGAATAAAAAAGGAGGAGTAATCATGGAGACAAAAGAGGCAAAAACTAAAATAAAGACATATGCAGGTTCATTTTTGAAGTTTGCCATTGGGGCTGGAGCAGTAATAGGCGGTGCTTATGTGGTTTCAAGGGTAAAGGAAAAGCAGAATACGGAAATAAGGCTTGAGAGGTTGGAACAGATTTTGGGAGAAATTTCAGAAAGCGAAGAGATAAAAGGTGCTAGTGTAGTGTCTCAGAAATAGCCTTACACATTTCGTCATTCCTGCGGAAGCAGGAATCCAGAAAAAACAAGGACTGGATTCCGCATCAAGTGCGGAATGACGGCAAAGCAAAGGAGGAATGAAAGTCATGGCTCCGCTCGGGCTTTTATCAAAAGGCGAGAAGGCAGAGATTGTGGAGATAAAGACGCAAAGAGGTTATTGCCATGGGAAAAGCAAAAATCAGCTTTGTCATGCAGAAGATATGGGACTTCGCGCCGGCAAGGTGATTGAGATGCTGAACAACGAGGGGCGGGGTCCGCTCCTCGTAAAAGTGGACGAATCCCGGATTGCCATAGGTAGAGGTATGGCGATGAAGATAATGGTAAGGAGGATAGATTAATGAATCTATCGAAACTTAAACCCGGAGAAGCCGGGAGGATTACAAAAATCGGGGCTATAGGCTCTTTAAAAAGAAGGCTTATGGATATGGGAGTGCTTGTGGGCGAAGCGATTAAGGTCGAAAAGATAGCGCCCCTCGGCGATCCCATTGAGGTAACCATTAAAAATTACAACCTCTCTTTGAGAAAGAAAGAGGCAGAGGGTATAGCAGTGGAGATGGTGAAGTGAGACATACAGTCATTAGTCAAGAGTCATTAGTCAAGAGTCAAAAAATCGAGAAAAAAGCAATAACAGTGGCGGTTGCTGGGAATCCAAATTCGGGTAAGTCAACACTCATAAATGCTATTGCAGGGACAAGGCTTCATGTGGGCAACTGGCCCGGCGTAACAGTGGAAAAGAGATCCGCAATATTTCAATACGAGGGGAGAAAAATTAAATTTGTGGATTTGCCCGGAACATACAGTCTTAGTCCGTATACGCAGGAAGAGATTATAGCAAGGGACTACCTTATCCATGAAAAACCAGATGTGATTATAGATGTCGTAGATGCGACAAATCTTGAGAGAAACCTCTATCTTACAGTCCAGCTCATGGAACTCGGCATCCCTCTTGTCATCGCCCTGAATATCTATGATGAGGCTGAAAAGAAGGAATATAAGATTGATGCAAAGACAATGGAGGCAATGCTCGGCGTCAGGGTAATTCCTACAGTATCAACAAAGAAAAAGGGATTGGATGAACTTATAAAAGCGGTTATCGATGTCTCTGAGAAGGCGTCAATATCCAAACCCAGAACATTGAATTACGGCGAAGATATTGAGTCCGCCGCTGCTGTTATTGAAACAGGCATTAAAAACATGTATCCCCAGTTGTCAGAAAAATATCCGCAGAGATGGCTTGCGTTTAAGCTCATGGAAGGAGACGACCATGTTTATAAAGAGATAAATCTTCAAGGAGACAATGGGTTTATAAAGGAATCCATAAGCCATCTTAAAAAGGCTCATGGCTCTGACATCGAATCCATAATGGCAGACACCCGTTATGCGCGGGCGTCTGGACTTACACATGAGGTATTGAAAAAACCTGACATAAGAAAAATAGATGTAACGGAAAAGATTGACAAAGTTGTCTTAAACAGACTTCTCGGCATCCCCATCTTCCTTGCTGCAATGTGGCTTGTATTTAAGCTCACATTCGACATAGCAACGCCTTTTGTTGACTGGGTAGATGGAATGATGGCAGGTCCATTTCCAAGATGGGCAGAGGCAATACTCGGAGCCATTCATACACCGGCATGGACTATCTCCCTTGCTACAGACGGCATAATTGCAGGTGTTGGGTTTGTTTTAGTGTTTGTGCCTGTGATTTTTGCCATGATGTTTTTCCTAACCTTTTTAGAAGGCAGCGGCTATATGGCGAGGGCTGCGTTTGTTATGGATAGGGGAATGCACGCTATGGGACTTCATGGCAAATCATTCATACCTATGATTCTTGGATTTGGGTGCAATGTCCCTTCTGTTTATGCAACAAGGACACTGGAAAATCCAAGAGACAAGGCATTGACCGCATTGATTGTGCCTCTCATGTCTTGCGGGGCAAGGCTTCCTGTATATGTCCTCTTTATAGGCGCATTCTTTGCCGCCCATGCAGGAACGATCATCTGGTCATTGTATGTGCTTGGAATTGCTATGGCAGTGCTCATGGGGATTATATTTAAGAGGACACTCTTTAAGGGCGAGGCGCCTATGTTTATCATGGAACTGCCGCCTTACAGAATGCCGTCTTTCAAAAGTCTCATGATACATACATGGGAAAAAGGAAGACACTTTTTGATTAAGGCTGGAACCTATATACTTGCAGTTTCCATACTCATATGGTTTCTCCTTAATCTGCCCTGGGGTGTTGAGCATAAGAAAGATTCTTACCTTGGCAAGGCAGGACAAATAATTGCCCCTGTATTTAAGCCTCTTGGATTCGGCAACTGGGAAGCTGCATCTGCACTGATTACAGGCGTAATCGCCAAAGAGATAGTGGTTGGCACAATGGGCGTGATATATATTCCTAAGGCAGTAGAGGAAGATGCAGAAGAACCCCCTACATTGGGAGAAGATTTGAAAGAGATAGCTACATCCTTTGCCGGAGCCTTTAAGGGCGCTGCAATGAATGTCTTTTCTTCAGTTGGCATTGTGTCTCTTGCCGCTGAAGAAGATGAGCCTGGACCCATGAGATCTGCGGTTCAACAGCACTTTACACCCTTGAGCGCCTTTGCCTTTATGGTATTTACCCTGCTTTATATGCCGTGCGTAATTGTTATGATAGCTATGAGGCATGAATTTGTCACATGGAGGTGGTCTTTGATATCATTTGCATATCTAATGGCATTGGCGTGGGTAGTGACATTTGTGGTTTATCAAGGAGGAATGTTGCTGGGATTGGGGTAAAAAAGCTTATGACACATAAAATAGAATTTTCCATAAAAGGGATGACCTGTGAAGATTGCGCAAGAAAGCTTGAGATGCAACTCAAGAAACTTAATGGTATTGAAGAGGCATCTGTAAGCTTTACGCTTAGCAGCGTGGTGATAAGATATAATCCAAATATTACCGAATCGGCTGCTATACCGGCTGCTATAAAACAGATCATTTCTCAGAGCGGCTATACCGCCATTGCCGCTGAAGGCAGCGCCTCTGCCGCATTTGAGTCTAAGCGATTAGAGATGATTCGTGTCGTTGCTGTTGGTCTCTTGCTTGCCCTTTCATGGATTATGCAGAGGTTATTAGGCGTCTCTGAAATCATAACCGGCTCTATGGCGCTTGCAGCTATAATGATTGGCGGCTATCCCATAGCGTCAAAGGCAATAAGGGCTATTATTCAAAAGAGCCTTAATGTTGATGTGCTGGTGATAATTGCTGCTTCCGCAGCCGTTCTGATAGGAGAATATTTAGAGGCAGGGCTTGTAATATTTATCCTCCTTTTGGGGGAGTTATTAGAAGCCCTGACTGTTGCCAAAACAGGCAAGGCTATTAAAGGTCTGGCGTCGCTGATACCGGATACAGTAAAACTCCTGAAAGGTAATCATGAAATAGAAGCGCCTGCATCAGAGATTAAAATAGGCGATATTATCGTTGTGCGTCCAGGTGAGCATATTGCCATAGATGGGATAATTGTTAAAGGAGAGGCAACTATTGACCAGTCACTCATTACAGGGGAATCAATGCCTGTGGAAAGGTCGGTTGGCGAAGAGGTTTATTCAGGAACTATAAACAAGATGGGGGCTATCGAGGTAAGGGCGACGAAGGTTGGCAGTGATACAACAGTGGCAAAGATAGAAAAAATGATTATAGAGTCTCAGGCAAAAAGGGCGCCTATTGAAAGGACAGTTGACAGATTTGCAAGGTATTTTGTCCCTTCAATACTTGTTTTGTCTGTGATTGTCTATTTAGTTACTTTGGATATCCACAGGGCTATAACGGTCCTTATAGTGGCTTGCCCCTGCGCCCTCGTCCTTGGCACGCCAACTGCGGTTGTTGCAGCCATAGGTTCGGCTGCCAGAAGGGGCATTCTGATTAAAGGTGGAGAGGCATTAGAAGCAGCCGGCAGGATAAATGGGATTATCTTTGATAAAACAGGCACACTTACTTTAGGAACCCCAAAGGTTACTTCAATAAAAAGGGTTGGGATGTGCGGTCATAAAGAAGAAGATATTATACAGCTTGCCGCAACAGCCGAAAGATTTTCGGAACATCCTCTGGCAAGAGCCATATTAGATACGGCAAAAGAGCAAGAGGTTGTTATCATAGCGCCTGATGATTTTAAGGTGAAAAAAGGGCTGGGCGTTGAGGTTAAACAGAATGGTATGCATATTATTGTCGGCAACAGGGGTCTTTTGAAAGAAAACAACCTTGAGCTTTCCCATGAGATTGAAGACTATATGAATACAAGGGAACAGCAAGGCGAAACTGCCCTGATATTGGTTCACAGTATAGAAGAATGTAACGATGCGGCTGGCATCAAAGATGAAGGGGGTATTTGCTGCCCAAATTGCCCAAAGGAAGTCTGTGGCGTTTTAGAGCTGATTGACCCGCCCAAAGAGGAATCTATCAGGGCAATAGAGTTATTAAGGTCGCAGGGATTAAAAACTATTGCCCTCTACACAGGAGATAATCCTCGCACTGCCTCAGCTATTGCTCACAGGGTGGGCATCGATGAAGTAATTGCCGAACTTTCCCCTGAAGGCAAGGCAAACAGGATTGAGGGCTTAAAGAAACAGGGCAATGTTATTGCAATGGTTGGAGACGGCATTAACGACGCCCCTGCGCTGGCCAGAGCGGATGTGGGAATTGCCATGGGCGTGATAGGCAGCGATATCGCAGTTCATGCTGCCAATGCAGTGATTTTAAATGATGATATCCTGAGCGTGCCGCGCATTATCGCCTTAGGGAGAAAGGCATTGTCTGTAATCAGGCAGAATCTTGCCTTTGCTATAGTATTCAATACAGTCATGATAGGGCTCGCATCATATGGAATTATCGGTATGATAGCTGCAGCAGTCTTTCATCAGGCAAGTTCGCTTGCAGTAATACTTAACTCCATGAGGCTGTTGAGATGGGAGAGAGGAGGTTAATATGGGAACAAATAACTATCTGGTTATGATGCCAAGTATAGTTCCTACTACGGCTCCAATAAGTGAAGCTATAGGAAGTATGTATTTTATAAGGAGACCCCTTAATTCAGCAATCTCGTTTCTGAGACTTGTTTCTATTCCAGCAATCTCGTTTCTGAGACTTGTTTCTAATTCTCGCGCTACTTCTTGCAGATCTGACTTAGTTGCCGCCCCACGCTGGACAGATTCTTCAATAAAGGTAATGAGTTCTGTAGCTTCCTCGTCACCGAGTTTTGGCGCTATCTTTTTGTATATCTCTACTGCTGTAAGCATAGTTAATTTATACCAGATTATGAAAGATAAATCAATCTTTTTCTATTTTATACCCCTCACCCTAACCCTCTCCCGCAAGGGGAGAGGGAAATATGTGATGCATCTCTCCCGCAACTCCCGCAAGGGGAGAGGGAAACATACGGAAACCCTGCAAGCAAGCTGCGAGGTATCCTAAAATCTCCCCTCC
>DBNT01000041.1 GCA_002299835.1 Nitrospiraceae bacterium UBA665
GGGGGATTTAATGGGATAACAATTCTCTATCTCTGTTTTTGGGGTATGCACGGGTCAATTTAGGCAAATACATTTTTAAGCAGTTATATTAAGATTTTTACCGGCTTTTTTATATTCGGCAGGGTCAGCCGCTGCCTTCTGTATTTTCTGAATAACTCTTAATTTTTCCGATAAGGATTTCATCTCAGCCTGTATAAGCGTTTTAATTTCGTTATCAATAGAAAACAGGTTTTCTATGATTTCTGCAGCGGCGCTTTTGTCAAATTGTTGACTGGAGGGGATGTTTGATAAAGCATTAATGTCAATATTTTGAATTTCATTAAATACAGCATTCCTTTTTTCCTGAATCTCTGCTGCATCATCAAATCTCTGTTCTAAAACAGCCTTTCTCTGCAATTCAGCGAGTTCAAGAAGTCTTCTAAAAAGCAACAAACTGTCTCTATTCATGCTGCAACTGCTTCTGTCTTTTCAATCTCTTTCCATGCGCTTCGCAGTGTATCGAGTATTTTTTCTGCTTCATCAAAAATTGCCGGATCATTATTTGTGTTGGCAGATAGAAGTTTGTCAAGCACATAATCGTATAGCCTTCTGATATTTCCGGCTATTTCTCCGCCATCTTCCATGTTCAGAGAGCTTGAAAGCTCTCCTACAATAGCAGTTGCCTTTGCTAAATAAAGGCCCTTTCCGGCCATATCGTTTTGTTGAAGTCTTTTTTTGGCCATACCTATAAAACTGATTGCTCCGTCATGCAGCATGGAGATTATTTTTATATTCCCTAATTTATTATCCTCTATCTTGCTTTGCGTCAATGCCTGCTGCATATTTTCCTCCCTAATTATTGTGATTAAATTAATTATCGGTTATAGCCCTTTTTATCTTAACAATGTAATCGCATTCTGAGGAAGACTTTTTAAGTCGGAAAATTTTTCCTATCATGCCCTTATTGCCAGCCTCTCTGTCTCGCTTCTGACAGGCGATATGCCTGCTGCCATGCCTGTTGATAATGACATATTCTTGTTTTCAATACCTTTCCATCCTTCAGAGAGGGTAAGCAATATCTTTTCGACTTCATCAAAGGCAATAAGGTCATTTTTAAGGTTTGCATCAAGGAGTCTGTTTAAAATATAAGTATAAAGACTTCTTAAGTTTTTTGCTATTTCACCACCAGCTTCCATATCAAGGGCGCTTGATAACTCTCCGACAATTGCCGTTGCCTTTGCCAGATAAAGGCCTTTGCCAGCTATGTCTCTTTGATGGAGATTTTTCTTGGCTATCCTCAAGAAATTGATAGCCCCGTCATATAGCATAATAACCAGTCTTATTTTATCTGCTGTGTTAACCTCTGTTTTTCTGTATTCAGATAGGTGATGCATCATTTCCTCCGTATTTTATGTCCTTTTTTATCTTCTATTCCATGTATTTATCAAATTGTTCAGATAAGACTGCTGTACTGTCATTCCGCTAATGATAGACTCTAAGGCAGCAAACTGCTGCCTTAGGTTTTCTTCTGTCCTCACAAGCCTATCTTCAAGTCTAGCCACATCATCTGAAATGTTTCTTACGAGTGAATTAAGTCCATTTATCCTTAATGTTATAGCGCCGTCAACAGCATTGGTTACAGCACCGGCATAGTCATGAATCCTTACGGCTATTCCGCCTGTGCTGTTTGTGAAGATATTTGCAACGCCCTCAAGATTTAAAGATAGATTATTATTCAACATTGAAGTGTTTATAGATAGGGCGCCGGTGTTATGATTGGTTGTTATACCTATCTGTGCAAGGCTCCGCATTGTATCCGGAAGTCCAGCTATTCCACGCGTGGCAATGCCCATGAGATTGTTGACTATATCTCGAGGCGTAGATTCTGCAAAAAGAGGACCTCCTGTATTTGTTGTTCTATCATAGGTTGAATTTGCAGATACAAAAGAAGCCACATTATTGTAGGCAGTTACAAATGCCTCGATATTCCTTTGTATAGCAGCCGTATCATTGGTTACCGAAATAGTAACCGCGCTTGCAGACTCTGCTTTTAAGGTAAATGTTACGCCTGGTATTACATCTGTGATGGTATTTGTGCTTCTAATTATATCTACCCCGCCTACCCTGAATCTGGCATCTGCAGCAGTTGAGGCTGTAAAGGCAGTGTTTAAGAAATTAAAAGTTCCGGCTGACCCATCCAGTGTAGTGCCGGCAGTAATGGTAATACTGTTTGAAGCGCCTGTGTCTCTTCCAGTCAATACAAGCCTGTGATCGTTTGCTGCAACCTGGAGGATAGAGGCTGTAACTCCAGGATTACCTGTATCATTATTTATAAGGTTGCGGAGTCCCTCCAATGTGGTATTGTTTGCTACAGTTAATCTCCTTGTAGCGCCTGCATAAGTGTACTCAAAGATTCTATCAGCGCCGGTACTATTTATTACTGTGGTTGGGGATGCAACAATGGTAGTGCTGGTTCTCCTGTCTGCATGGGCGAGATGAATTCTTGATGGTATAGCGGAATGAGGCTCTATTAAATAGCTCCCGGCAGTAGCTGCACTGCTCGCTATTGCATCCAGTACAGTTGTATTGCTTGAAGATGCTATTCTTACATAAAAACTGGCTGTTGTCCTTAAGGCGTCTGCTGCACCCCGAAGGGCTGAAAGCCTTGATGAAAGCTCTCCGAATGAGCTTATTTGGGTATTATAGATCGTCTGCCTCTGCTGAAGGTTTGTAATAGGCCGTCTTTCCAAATTTAGCAGACCCTGAATAATTTGGCCATAGTTTATTCCTGATGTAGGCCCTATTCCAGAAATAATAGACATAATTATACCTCCTTATCCACAAAATTACCTACAAGCAGGCCGCCCTCTTTTTTCACAGTCTCCTCCAGTTGTGCCTTCAGATGTTTGGATATCTCCACCGCCTCTGCAAGAGGTATCTGTTTGACAAGTTCGCCGCTCTCTCTATCTATAATTTTTATAATAATAATTCCAATGTCGTTTTCTACCTCAAGGTTAATTCCCCTGTTCATATTTTTTTCTATAGATATAAGGGCATCCTTTAAAGACTCCTTTATTGTATTAATAGCATTTTCTGTGCCAGCCGGCCAGCCCGGATCGTTGCGCCTTATTTGACCTGCCAGCTCTTTTGCTGAAAGTGCTGCCGGCTCATTGCGAGCCTGTGAAACAGAATGTCTCATGTCGTCACCCTGCCTGTCCGCAGCAGGCTGCCGCTTGTTCATCTGTGTAGGCATTTGGAGCGTGTTATTGATGTTTATAATTTTATCTTTTACTTCCATATTCTCACCCTCCCCCTCACCCCCTCCCGTCAAGGGAGGGGGATTTTTAGTTGCCCCTACTGTCAAAAGAGGGATTTTTAGTTGCCCTACTGTCAAAAGAGGGGTTTTTTTAGTTGCCCTCTCTAGAGGGGGTGTAGTTGCCTTACTGTTACTCGTCACTTAAAGAACAGTAACGAGTCCGCCGTCACGAGTAACAAGTTACAAACTGAAGACTGTCGACTATTAAACTTCTCGTCACTCGTCACTCGTTACTGTCTTTAAAACCTCAAAAGCGTTAGTGCATCATCTTTATAGTAGGACAGGCGTCTCGCCTGTCCTACTAAGTTACTGTTGTTAGAACCTCAAAAGCGTTAGTGCATCCCGTGGCAATATATTTGCCTGCGCCAAAATCGCTGTTGCACCCTGACTTAGTATCTGGTTCCTTGTAAACATAGCAGTTTCTGCTGCAAAGTCAGCATCCCTTATGCGTGAATCTGCTGCTGTAAAGTTTTCAGACGCGATCCTTAGATTTGATATTGTGTTATCAAGCCTGTTCTGAAATGCACCGAGTTCGCCTCTTCTACTCGCCATAACTGCTATAGCGCTGTCTATAAAAGGAAGGGCTGACTGTGCACCAGCTTGTGTTGCTATTGATGAGGCTACAGTGCCTGTGACTGAAATGGCAGCTGTAGTACTTGCTCCCATACCGGAAAGGACGGTTATTCTATCATCCAGTGTTGCCCTGAAGCCAACCTGAAGTGCAATGCCGGTTGCACTCTGGGAGCCGTCAATAAGCCTAACGCCGTTAAATTCTGTGACACTTACTATCCTGTTTATTTCAATTATCAACTGCTGATATTCTGTATCCAGTGCTGCTCTTGCAGTTGTATCAAGGGTGCCGTTTGCTGACTGCGTTGCAAGCTCCCTCATCCTTGTAAGAATCCTTCCGATCTCCCTCTGTCCTCCTTCAGCAGTCTGCAAAAGGCTTACACCGTCTTGTGCATTTCTTACAGCCTGGTTGATGCCTCGTGTAAACGCCCTTAATCTTTCTGATATTGAAAGGCCTGCCGCATCATCCGCTGCGGTGTTAATCCTTAAACCTGAAGATAACCGCTGAACAGATACATCGAGAGCGGCCCTGTTTTCTGCAAGGTTCCTCTGTGCATTAAGAGAGGCGATGTTTGTGTTAACTATTAAAGCCATTTTTTCCTCCTTGAAATTTTTGAGTTATTGAGTTATTAAGTAATTAAGCTATTGAGCTTTTGATTACTTATTCACTCATTCACTCATTTACTGTTTTTTCGGGCATCCTGCCCTTTTTAAGCGTCAAGCGTTCAACGTTGTGCGTTAAATTGTTTTAGTCATTGGTCATTAGTCATTAGGTTTTACTATTGACCGTTGACTATTGACTGTCTTTCTTCACCTCCTTTTTACGCATCAACTGTCACGCCTTTTTCGCTTATCTATTTTATCGGAGAGGATTTTTAAAACTTTAATGTTGACACCCCAATTTTTCTACCCTATAATACAAACATGGGAACAACCACTATACCTATTGAATTATATAAGATACTTGAAGACAAGCTCGGCAAGGAACAGGCGACAGAAGTCGTTAATTTATACGAACAAACTGCCGATGCCTTACACACCTCTGTAAAAATCTCCGTAAAAGAAGAGTTAAAAGAGGAACTTGCCACAAAGTCCGATTTAAAGGCTGAAATTGCACTGGTTTGTCAAGAGATGCAGACTATAAAAGCAGAGCTTGAGGGCAAAATTGCAAAACTTGACCAGAAACTTAATTTTCTTCTTGTTTTAATGATAATAGCCCTTACCCTTATGAATCCTGTAGTCGCAGAGATAATCAAAGGACTGTTGAAGCTTTAATTGGGAGGTTTTTATGAGCGTAGATACTTTAAAGATTTACGAAATACTATCAGCAGATTTACCAGAAGCACAGGCAAAAACTATTACAAGGGCTATAAACACAGCGATAGAAGCCGATACCGAAAAAAAGAAAGAACTCCTTGCAACTAAAGAAGACATTGCAAATTTAAAGATAGAAATCGCAAGCGTTAAAGCTGAACTAATCAAATGGATGCTTATCTTCTGGCTCGGACAGATAGGCGTGCTTTCAGGGATAATCTTTGTAATGCTAAAGCTTTATTTTAAATAAAATTAATCAAAAGCCGGGAAAGGGATTCGAACCCTTGACCTGCTGATTACGAATCAGCTGCACTACCACTGTGCTATCCCGGCTGAACAAAAGTGGGATTTCATCTCCCTTTTGAAATCCCCAAAAAGCTTCAATTTAGTTTACCAAATTCCTGTTTGAAATAGCCAAGCGTAACCCAAAAACAGAGATAGAG
>DBNT01000090.1:0-198 GCA_002299835.1 Nitrospiraceae bacterium UBA665
ACTCAATCTGAGAAAGAGCCCTTTGTTGGAGGCTATGGGAGAAGGTCAAAGACAGAACTATCTCGTTTTATAGACATGGCACGAGGAAGTCTTGCAGAAACTGAATATCTTTTAGAATTTTCTCAAAACATTGGCTATATAAAAGCAGATATTTCTGAGATACAATCTTTAAGAGAAGGCCTAAAAATAGAGATAGGA
>DBNT01000090.1:445-5778 GCA_002299835.1 Nitrospiraceae bacterium UBA665
CTCCCGTCAAGGGAGGGGAGAGTTACCCACTTGAAATGAGAAAGAACCATATTTGCATTAGGCCTAAAAATAGAGATAGGATTTTAAATGCGTTGATATGTCTGTCATTTCGAAAACATCCTGAACAAAGTGAAGGAACTCGGAGCCGAATTGTTTGTTCATCAACAATTGCAAAACATTTTGCTATTACAGTAACTCCCTCGTTTCACTCGGGACAGGCTCCAGGTTTGAGAAATCTTTTTCGGAAAACAGCCAGATTCCTCGCGGAGCCTGCCCCAAGCGATATAATTAAGATTCCTCACTTCGTTCGGAATGACAGAGTGAGGGGTTCGGAATGACAATTTTCTATCTCTGTTTTTTGGATTAGGGGGCATCTCCCCATCTTTTAAACATTGCGTTGTCTATCCCAAAAGTGTCCAGTATTTTACCGACAACAAAATCTACAATATCGTCTATCTTTTCAGGCCGGTGGTAAAATGCCGGCACAGGCGGCGCTATTTTTACGCCAAGCCTTGCAAGTTTCAGCATATTTTCAAGATGTATTGCACTAAAAGGCATTTCACGGGGTGAAAGCAAAAGTGGTCTTCCTTCTTTTATTACAACATCCGCAGCCCTTTCTATAAGATTGTTTGCGTATCCATTTGCAATGCCTGAAAGTGTCTTCATAGAACACGGGACAACAAACATCCCGTCTGTCTTAAATGAACCGCTCGCTATCGGCGCTTCCATATCTTTATCTTCATAAAAAAAGAGTCTCTCTGTTTTAAAATATTCTCTAATTTTGCTTTCTGTCTTCTGATTTCTGTTTTCTGACTGTTGACTCATGACTGTTGGCCCCTGACTCTTAGCTGTCCAGCCAATTCCAGTCTCGGCCTCGATAATAGAAAATGTATTATGGGATATTACAACATAAACATCTCCTGCCTTGAGAAGTTCCCTAATCAGTTTGATACCGAAAATAGAGCCGCTTGCTCCTGTTATGGCAAGGATATATTTTTTCATGTCATTATTATAGAATAAAGTATGCCCGAAATAAAAAACATAAGCCTTACTGTAAAAGGCACTGACTGCTCAGCCTGCGCAGAAAAAATAGAAAAGGCATTAATGCGTGAGGAGCTTCCTGCTCCAGCGTGTTGCCCTGTAACAAAAAAGGGCGCATATCCCGTAAATAAAAGGAGGTAAAAGATGGAAAAGGAAATAGTTATGTTTCTCTCAACAACGCCCTACAGTTTTGAAAACACGCATACTATTTTTAAACTGGCTGATGCTGCGTTAAGAAAGGGGAAGAAGGTGAGGCTCATCGCTTCAGGGGATGGCGTGTTTTCTATTATTAAGGGGCAGCTTCCGCAATCGCTGTCAATGCTTGAAGACCTTGTATCAAGAGGGCTTAAGATTGACATATGAACTGGCTGCATGACAACCCGCGGTCTTGCGGGTGAGGATTCCGTTGAGGGCGGCGAAATGAGTTCCCTTAAGGGGCTTTTTGATGTAATCAAAACAAAGCCTGTATTTCTGAATTTCGGGATTTAATGGAGGACTTATGAATAACATAAGCATAATCTTAAGAAGGCCGCCTTACGGTTCGGTTGATGCAGGAGAGGCAATCCGCCATGCCCTTGGTGGCGTCACAAATGATATGAATGTAAAGCTGCTACTCGTTGACGGAGGAGTGCATTCGGCACAAAAAGGACAGGATATATCAGGCACTGAATATCAAAGCATTGAAGATGAAATAAAGGATTGCATTGATATGGGTGTTGAGGTGTATGCAGACAGGGTCTCTTTAAGGGATGAAGGATTAGAGCCACAAGAACTCATAAAAGGAGTAAATATAATAGGCAGCTCAGAAATGGTGGACATACTAAGTTCTACAGATGTAACAATGATATTTTAAAGGCAGTAACGAGTAACAAGTGACGAGAGACACGTATTTTAAACTCGTTACTATTAACTTGTTACTTTAAAAATGGAGGATAATATGCTTGTAATAGTTAAAAGTGCGCCTGATACACCGGAAGGCAAGAGAGGGATAAAATTAGCAAGGGATATGGCTGCAGATATATGCCTGATACAAAATGCAGTTTATTTTGCTCAGAAAGAGAGGCTCGAGGGCTTCTGCGGCACTGTTTATCTGTTGGGTCAGGACAGAAATCTCAGGGGGATCAGCGACGGAAGCATCGAAAAAGACATCAAAGCAATTGATTACGACACGCTCGTTGACCTCATGATAAAGGAAGATAATGTAATAGGGATGTTTTGACTAAAAACTTATAACAAAAGACTACTATGCGATGATATGCCGTGAAATTCACACCAGTAATTTTTCAGACATCAGTAGCCGCTGGAGGCATTGCCTTAATGCCTTTTGTTTATTTGCAGTTTGCAGAGCCACGCGGGGGCAAGCCGATTATGCTGTTTGATATAAGAATTACTTAGCAAAGAATATACCAAATTTATAAGCTTTGATTTTATGGGGGTTTGTCAGATGGGGAGATTATCCGGTGTAAAACATTTAGACATGTCCGAGCTTTGATTTTCGCGCCAATAGGGCCTTACAAATTCAAATTTGTGTATGCTGCCAGAACTCTTGAAATTCTTCTCGCAAGTTCGTAGACATTTCGTCTTGTGGCTATAATAATGCCTGGATGGTCTCTGCCTTCGTTTGCAAGATTAATATATAATTGTTCGAAATCTAACCTATTATGAGTAAGAAAAGTAAGTCCTTTCTTTATGGCGTAATTCGCCTGTTGAATATCAGAAGCACCAAGCATTTTCTCATCAAGAGTTGTTAGAACCTTAAAGCCTTTTGCTTCAAGGAGTGGTTTTATGAGAATATCTACATCTTCGTCACAGTATATGGAAATCACTTTAAAGATGGGTGAATCTTATCTGCCGGCATCTGGTTTTTTTCAATATATTTGTTAATCTCTTCCTGATGGTCACTGTAGTAACTCAATGCTTCAAAGACCTGAGCAAGTGTGAGATGTTGCAAATGAATTACAATTTCCTCAGGGGATAAGCCAAGACGCCAGTTTTCGACAATAGCCCTCACAGGGGTTCTTGTGCCTTTAATCACAGGCTCTCCTCCAAGGATTTCCTCATCTTTGATGATATATTTATATTCCGTTACTGTTACCATTGATAAAATTCTAATTTAAAGGGCATATATTTGTAAAGTCCGTCCTGGAATTTCGGAATATGAACCCGTCCCCAATTGACCTTTCTCTGCCATCACACACCTGCTTTGCTTTTGTAAATGCTTGGCTACGGATTATGGTCATTATATAAAGAGAGTCAAATCCTTAGAGCTTCTATCTTGACAAAATTTTAAAAAATCCTTACCATAAAGTAAGAACTAACATTTAAAGAAAGGAAAACTATGCCTGCTTCATTGATAACATCTAAGGGACAAACGACTATACCCAAAGCAATAAGGGACCATCTAAACCTCCATCCAGGCGACAGGGTTGACTTTGTTGTCAGGGAAAATGGAAAGGTTGTCATGGAACCGGCTACGCTCGATGTAAAAGAGCTGGAGGGAATATTGTACAGGCCGGGGAGGAAAGCCGTCTCAATTGAAGAAATGGGAAAAGCAATCAGAGAGAGGTTCAAGAGAAAGCAATGAAAGGATTGGATACAAATGTTCTTGTCCGCTATCTTGTTAAAGACGACGAAAAGCAGGCAGAAAGGGCATCTGCCTTTATAAGAAAAATTGCATCATCAGGGGAAAGTTGTTTCATAAATCATATAGTATTGTGCGAACTGGTATGGGTTCTGGAGTCTGCATACGGATTCCCCAAAAAAGAGATTGCAGATGTGCTTGATAAAATACTTATAACCAAACAGTTCGAAATTGAATCAAAGGACATCATCCGTCAGACAATCCTTGATTATCGACATGGGAAAGGAGACCTTGCAGATTATCTCATCGGCAGAATTAATCATGCCAGCGGATGCGATGTAACGATAACCTTTGATCGCGCTTTAAAACCGATCACCTATTTTGCTGTTCTCGATTGGGCATAGGCAGCTATCTCAACGGGTTTCAACTCGATACGGCGCATCTGCTGGCGGTTGTGGAGAACTCCCACAGGGATGATGACGAGTATTTCCTTATGATTCATGCTGAGCGGTGCAATAACACAAAGACATTCCTTTATAAAACACAGTTGTTTTATCCTTTAGTTTTCTTATACCACTTAAAGTTGCATTTGTCAAGAACATGGGTCACAAAATTAATGTCTTTCCTACCTGCTTCATCGCCTGTTTTGAATCTGTCAAGAATACCGGCCACAAAAAGATTAACAATTAAAAAGCTAACAAACCGGTTTTTAATGCTTTAATCATGTTAAAATAAAATAAGCGGAATAATGGCGATGAAAAAGTATTTAATTTATTCCATCATACTGCATATTTTTTTAATTTCTCTGTCACTGGTAATCGGGCAGGTTAAAAATGAAAAAGAAATACAGCCCTTTTATGCAAGAATTATTACGCCTGATGAGTTAAGACAGCAGCCACTGCTCCCTGCAAGACCTGCTCCGCCGCAAGCCCGGCAGCCTGTGCAGCCCCAGACAGAAAAACCCACTGATAAACCTGCCGATAAACCTGGTAAAATGCCAAGGCTGCCTGAAAATATTCCTCCGCCAAAAGAACTGTCGGCTGTTCCGTCACCAAGTCAAAAAACAGAAACAGAAACTTCAGCACGGAAGCAGCAAGATTTATCTCCTGATATTGCCGGCGCAGATAAAGGCGCCCCTGCAGATAAAAGCAGACAGGGTTTGCCGTTAAAACCAGGAACTGGAACTGTGCAGCAGTCTGGCACAGGCAGTTTGAGGGAAAAACTTTTTGACAGAGATGTAATCGGCAAACTTGCACAGAAGGGAATATCCAATGTAAATCCAGAAGGCAGTGTGACTTTTGACACCGGGGGATTCAAATATTACGGTTATCTGCAGAGGCTTAGAGAAAAGATAGAAGGGGCATGGAGATATCCTCCAGATGCTGCTCAAAGAGGGATATTCGGAGACCTTTATGTTCGTTTTACTATAAGAAGAGATGGCGGGCTCGGAGCTGTTGAACTTGTACGCACATCAGGGCATAGAAGCCTTGATGATGCGGCAATCAGGGCATTGCGTGATGCTGAGCCATTCTGGCCGCTTCCTGAGGAGTGGAATAAGGACGGACTTACTATAACCGGACGCTTCATATATTCCCTGCATGGAGTTTATATTAGGTAATACCCATAATCCGTAATCAAGCAAAGCAGGCATGGCTTCAGAGCCTTTAGCGATGCGATAAGATTATTTATATGCCTGTTTTATTGCTGAATG
>DBNT01000022.1 GCA_002299835.1 Nitrospiraceae bacterium UBA665
GTGAGGGACTCGGAATGACAATTTTCTATCTCTATTTTTCGGACAATTAAATCCTAAACCTAATATCTAAATTTTAAACAAATTCAAAATTCTAAATTCAAATTCCTTAAAGCTGTTTAGGTTTAGAATTTTGAATTTAGTGCTTATAATAAATACTCTGCTTATCTATCTTCTGTTTAAACGAGCGCTGCTACAGTAACTCCGTCTCCCCCTTTTTGCCTGTTGGCGCTTCTAAAGGACTTTATGAGGGGATGGTCCTTAAGATAATAGCGCACAGCATTAGAAAGAGCGCCTGTCCCTATCCCGTGAATAATGGCAACTTCAGAAAAACCTGCAAGCGAGGCGTGATTTAGGAAAGGCTCTATTTTTGAGAGCGCCTCATCAACCCGTAATCCTATAATATTGATAACCGATGAAACAGTCTCTCCGGAACTTTCAATTTGGATGACTCCTTTTTCAGCCTCTGAAGGCAAATCTTTCCTGAAATACACATCCGAAAAGGGAACCTCTATCTCAAAGCTTTCAGCCCTGACCTTCATGCGTTTATCCCTGCGATTAACCGCAACTACAGATGCATCCCTTTCTATTGATTTTACAAATACCACATCTCCCCTTGCAATCTCATCAATAGCAGGCGCTGATTTTTCGGGACTCTCGTATTCTTTTAATTTTTCTGCTATGGACGCCTGTGCCGATTCAACCTCTTTTATTATTTCTTTTGCCCCTTCCCTGCCCATTTTCTTTAAATCTTCTAAAAAGACGTGCATCTGACGCTTTGCATTTAAGATAATAATAGAGGCTTCTTTATAGGCATTAGATAGGAGTTCTTTTTGCCGGTTTTCTGCTTCTTGCGCCATTTGGTTAAGAAGTCTTTCTTTTTCCGCTATTTCTGCTTTTTTTTGCCGGAGATTATCAATTGCTGTTTCATGTTGCCTTCTTTTTTCATTAAGGTCATGGATGAGGCTGTCTATTTCTATCTTTTGGAATCCCAGAATATGTTTTGCTTCGTCTATGATATTTTCTGGTAGTCCGAATCTCCGCGCAGTTTCAAATGCATATGATTGCCCCGGCTCTCCTGCCCGCAGCCTGTAAAGAGGCATGAATGTCTTACTGTTAAATTCCATAGAGGCATTGAGCATTCCTTCTGTTTTATGGACAAACCCTTTAATCTCCGCGAGGTGGGTAGTAGCAAAAACCAAGACGTCTTTGTTTTTAAGCTCTTTAAGCAAAGCGCACGCAAGCGCAGAGCCCTCATCAGGGTCTGTGCCGGTTCCGAGTTCGTCTATGAGAGCGATTGTTTTAGAGTCTGCATTTGTAAGTATTTCAGAGATATTGGAAACATGAGCTGAAAAAGTGGAAAGATTGTTTTCAATAGACTGCTGGTCGCCTATGTCAATTAAAAGATTGCTGACAAGTGGAAAAGAGGATGAGGAATCAGCAGAAACCGGCATGCCAGAAAGCGCCATGAGCAGTAAAAGACCTATTGTTTTTATGGCGATAGTCTTACCGCCTGCATTCGGTCCTGTTATAACCATAACTGTGTTTTCTCCGCCGAGCCTGACATCAAGCGGGATAACCTGTTGTGACATTTCCTTTTTCTGCAGAGCAAGCATTAAAAGCGGATGGCACGCATTAGCAAGATAAATTGCGTTTTGATTGTTTATCACGGGTATTTGCATTTTGAGCATGTCTGCTAAAATGGCTATGGAGTTAAGCATATCAATATAAACCACTATTTCGTATTCGGCTATCATTTCTGAAGCAACTGTCCTTATCTGTGAGCATATGTTTTTTAAAATCCCTATCTCTTCTGCTTTTTGCTCTGCAACGAGGTTTTCTAAGTCATTGGCAAGGCCTATTATGGCAATGGGTTCAATAAATGCTGTCTCTCCGGATCTCGATACATCATGGACTATCCCTGGCACCTGACCCTTTGAATCCATCCTTACCGGAATGACCCATCTACCAGACCTTTGTGTTATAAAGTCATCCTGAAGAAAAATAGAAACCCTTTCGTCTCTCATAAGTGCTTCAAGTTTTTTCCTTATCTTGTTTTCAAGCCCTCTTATCCTCGTGCGCAATTTCTTTAGCAAAGGCGAGGCGCTGTCGAGGATATTGCCCTCTGTATCTATTGAGCGTTTAAGAATTTTTAGTATTTCAGGATAGCCTGTCATGCTGTCTGTGAGCAAGGACAGAAGAGGCAGTTCCCTGTCTGGGTGCGATGACGCACAGACAGGGCTGTTTCCTCTGATTTGATTTAGAATAGAATTCGATGTGCTTAAAAATGTCATTATCCCGGAAAGCTCCAGAGAGTCAAGGACAGAATCCTCAGGCTTAAGTTTTTGCAAAAGCGGCTTGATATCCGGGAAGGGCAGGATGTTAAGCGGACTTCCTTTTTGAGACATGAGCCGTATCTCATTGATAAGACCCTGACGCTTGTTAATATGTTCGATGCTATTAAGCGGACAGATGCCTAAAACAGCCTTTCGGGATGCATTGCTTTTTGTGAAATTAGCAATTATACCAAGCAGCTTGTCAAACTCAAGCGATTCAATGGTTGATCTGGTAATCATTCTTTAATGTTCCACGTGGAACATTTTTTAATACAACTTGAGCGATTCTTACTTTTAAAAATGCAGGTTGGGTATGGCGAAAAGCCTTTAGACCCGGCACTATAAACAACATTTTCTTATATCCGTCATCACCGTCGGTGGTAACTTGTTGAGTTATACATTTTAAATCTCTCATATTCATTTCAACAAACGCTTTCTAAAGGCTTTGAGCCATGCCTGACCCGCATAAAATCGCTCAAGTTAGGCTTAAAAAACCTTCCATTGTTCCGGCAAAAAAAGCCTTTCATATGTCATAAGCGCAAAACTGTCTGTCATTCCCGCAATGAAATCACAGACCATCCTGTGCCTGTCTGTTTTCTTTTCGGGCTTCTTTTCAAGCGGTATATCTTTAAATATATCATCTATGTGCTCAAGGTAGTATTCATAAAGTGCCTTTAAAATGCCCTTTGCCTTATTGAACTCTTTTATGGTGCTGTCGCTTTCGTATACCTGCTCAAATAGAAAATCTCTTAATTGATATATAACATATGACATTTCTTCGCTCATAGCTATGTTTGTAGTGCCGGTGGCGCTGGTTGTTTTTATAGCATCGCGCACCATTATATCTATGCGCTCTGAATATGCCTCGCCTATAACCTTGATTATCTCTTTTGGTATATCAGACCGTTTGATGACACCTGCCCTTATTGCATCATCGAGATCATGGTTAACATAGGCAATAATGTCTGATATTCTTACCACCATGCCCTCAAGGGTTGCAGGCCTGTCTTTGGCGCTGTCAGACGATATGAGCCCCTTGCCTTTTGAGTGTTTAACAATGCCATCTCTTACTTCATAGGTTAAGTTAAGCCCTTGTCCGTCCCTTTCTAAAAAATCAACCACTCTTAGGCTCTGTTTGTAGTGGTCAAAGCCCCCGGGATGAATTTCTCTTAAAATAGCCTCTCCTGCGTGTCCAAAAGGTGTGTGTCCCAGATCATGTCCGAGGGCAACTGCCTCAACAAGGTCTTCATTCAGCCTTAATGCCCTTGCGATTGTACGTGCTATCTGTGATACCTCAAGCACATGGGTAAGTCGTGTGCGGTAATGGTCGCCTTTTGGCGCAAGAAAGACCTGTGTTTTATGTTTTAATCTGCGGAACGCCTTAGAGTGAATAATCCTGTCCCTGTCTCTCTGAAAGCAGGTCCTTACATCACAACTCTTCTCAGGCTTTGCCCTGCCCCTGCTTTTAGAACTAAAGCAGGCATTGGGATGAAGGATTTGTTTTTCTATATCTTCTGTTTGTTCACGGATTGTCATAGATTCATATATATCTAAATTAAGCGACTAGTACTCTTAAAATGCAACGTTTCTTGATTTCGTTGTCTTTCCCATCCCGCATCTTCTCCCCTTCAGAGTCCTTGCAAGATATTTTATCCACTAAATACCTGTCTGCGTGTCCGCACAGGCAGACCCTTGCCCAGTTTTTGGGGAGTATTATGCCCCCTTCATTAAAATCTCAAGCAATCTATCCAGTTCATCAAGCGAATAATACTCTATCTCTATTTTTCCACGCTTTTCTTTATGATTAATTTTTACTTTTGTTCCGAGTGAACTGGTGAGTTTATGTTCGAGGTCTGCAACCTCGGGCAGTTTTTCTTTTGACGCTCCACGCTTAACGCTTGACGCTTTTACAGGCTGGGATAATCTCTTGCATAAAGCCTCTGTCTCTCTGACGTTCAGACCTTTTTTTATAATATCTTTTGCCGCCCCTATCTGTTTCTGTCTGTTTTCTAATGTCAGCAATGCCTTTGCATGTCCGATAGATATGCCGTCATTGTTTATAAAAGCCTTTATTTCATCAGGCAGCTTCAGGATGCGGAGATAATTTGCTATTGTTGCCCTGTCCTTTCCAACCCTTTGTGAAAGGCCTTCCTGTGTCAGATGGAATTCCTTTAAAAGCCTGTTAAACGCTTCTGCGGTTTCGATTGCATTCAATTCCTCACGCTGGATATTCTCTATAAGGGCTATCTCTATTGCATCACTTGAGGATACATCTTTTATGAGTGCAGGGATTTTTTTGAGACCTGCCAGTGCTGCAGCCCTCCATCTTCTTTCTCCTGCAATAAGCCTGAATGAGCCGTCTCCAACCCTTTGAACGATTACAGGCTGAAGTATGCCCTTTTCTTTTATGGAATCCGAGAGGTCTTTCAAAGCGCTGTCTTTAAAGGTTTTTCTTGGCTGGTATTCGTTAGGAATTATTTTTTCTATATTTATCTTGACAATCTCCTCCCCTTTTTCAGGGAGAAGAGCCTCAAGCCCTTTGCCTAATGCCATTTTCATTTAATATCTCCTTTGCCAATGACAGGTAGCTCTGAGCCCCCTTTGATCTGGCATCATAGAGTATAGCAGGCTTGCCATGACTCGGGGCTTCTCCTAATGTAACATTTCTCGGTATTAGAGTGTGATATACCTTATCGCCGAAGAACTTTCTAACCTCCTCTGCTACCTGATGCGAAAGGGCATTGCGAGGGTCAAACATTGTAAGCAAAATCCCTTCTATATCGAGTGACGGGTTGAAGGAGCCGCGCACGAGTTTAAGGGTTCTGGATAGAAGGCCGAGCCCTTCAAGGGAAAAGTATTCGCACTGAACAGGCACAATTATAGAATCTGCTGCAACAAGGCCGTTTAGGGTCAAAAGACCAAGAGACGGCGGGCAGTCAATAAATATATACCTATAGCTACTCTTTACTTTTACAATAGCATCAGCAAGTATTCGCTCTCTGCCGTGCCGCTCCACAAGTTCAACCTCAACCCCTAAAAGGTCAATGTTAGATGGTATGATGTAAAGATGCGGAACTTGAGTTTCAACAATTACATTTTCTATGGGCTGTTTTTCAGTATAAATATCATAAAGGCTTTTCTGCAAATCATCCCTGTTTATTCCGAGGCCGCTTGTAAGGTTGCCCTGCGGGTCTGTGTCTATAACTAATATGTCTTTTTCTGCAAGCGCAATGGATGCCGCAAGGTTGATTGTTGTTGTTGTCTTGCCCACTCCGCCTTTCTGGTTAGCTATTACAATTGTCTTGCCCATAAAATATTTTATCATATTCTCCATTTTTTAAAGTTTAAAGTTCAAATTTCAAAGCTCAAATGTCAAATCAAGCTCAATTAATACAGCAGGCACTTTTTGAGCTTTAAGCTCTGGGTTTTGAAATTGCTTTGTCATTTGAATTTTGGATTTTGAAATTGTTCCTTCGCTTACTCCGATACTCTGCTACCCTGACACTCCGATATGCCCATGCTCAATTAAAGACTCTGCTCTTCTGCTCTAATTCTGCTGCTCTACTGCTCTATTTTCTGAAAGAAGAGGGTCTTTTATCCCTGCCTCCTTAAACCCCTTTGCCCTGAATAGGCAGCTATCGCATTTCCCGCAGGGGACATAGTTAAGTAACGAGTAACGAGTAACGAGTAACGAGTTTTTCTCTTTGTCTTTTAACTTGTCACTTGTCACTTGTAACTTGTTACTGACTTGGGGGTCATAACAGCTCCATGTGAGGGAATAGTCAAATCCTGATTCAACCCCTTGTTTTATAATCTCGCCCTTTGTCATATACAGGAGAGGCGCATTTATTTTAAACCTTATTTTTTCTTCCACCGAGGCCCTTGTTGCGAGGTTTGCCATTTCTTGAAATGCCTTCAGATATTCAGGACGGCAGTCTGGATAACCGCTATAATCAACAGCATTAGCTCCTATGAAAATATCCGCTACCTTAAGCGTCTCTGCCCATCCGAGCGCAAAGGAAAGAAAAATTGTATTGCGGGCAGGGACATAGGTGATGGGAATCAGTGACGAGTCTTTTGAAGTGTCAGAGTTACCGAGTGTCAGAGCGTCAGAGTCTTTGACACTTTGACACTCGGTAACTCTGACACTTTGACACTTGTTACTGTCTTTAGGTACTTCAATATCAGCCGTTAATGCAGAGCCCCCTATCTCTTTAAGGTCAAATTTTATTATCAGATGTTTCTTTGCGCCAAGGCTTTCAGCTACCTTTTTTGCGGACTCAATCTCAAGTTTGTGCCTCTGTCCATAATCAAAGCTCAATGCATAAATCTCATAGCCCTCAGCCCTTGCAGTGGCTGCCGTTGTTGAAGAATCAATTCCGCCGCTTAAAAGGACAACCGCTCTTTTAATCATGTTTTTTGCTTTTCCCTATAGCCTATTGTCTTGTTTTCTGTCCTATCTTGTTTTCTGTCCCCTGAATGAGCCGCTTTATGTTGGCTATATGTCTTATGAATATTAAGGCAGCAATTGCAATAGCGATTATCATCTTTTCTCTGGAATAATCCATCATATATATGCTTAAAGGCAGAAGCCCGAATGCCACAAGCGCGCTCAGAGATGAGTATTTTGTCCATTTGGCTGTCATAATCCACAGAATAATCGTGAGCAGGGCAACATGCGGAGAAAAAACGAGCAGCGCTCCTATGCTTGTTGCAACCCCCTTGCCTCCTTTGAATTTCAGAAAAACAGAAAAATTATGTCCTAATATTGCAAACAGGCCAAAAAGTCCTTGATCCAAAACCCCTAAAGAGAAGCCTTTTGCAATGCTTACTGCTATCACTCCTTTTAGAGCGTCTCCTAAAAGGGTTAGAATGGCCGCCTCCTTGCTAAGCGCCCTCATGACATTAGTGGCTCCGATATTGCCGCTGCCGATTTTTCTTAAATCAATTCCTTTGCTTTTTGCTATTAATAGTCCTGTTGGTATGGAACCGATTAAAAATGAGACTGCCAAGCCAATTCCTAATCCCCAATCCCAAATCTCTGTCATTACACTTGCCTCCAGAAAAAGACCGTATATTTAACACCGGAGACAACAGCAAGCACAAGGGCAATATATATAAGCACAAGCCCAGCATCATAAAAGTCAAAGCCCCCGATGCCCCCAGGCAGCAAGAGCAAAACTATGGCTGTCATTTGCGATGCTGTTTTGAGTTTTCCTCCTGTTTCTGCAGGGATAACGATGTTTTTAGAAAGGGCAACGACTCTTAGTCCTGTAACAATGAATTCCCTCGCTATAATAATTATTGCTATCCATGCAGCGATTTTAACCATGTCAACCAGCAAAATAAGCGCTGAAATGACAAGGATTTTATCAGCTATAGGGTCAAGTATGATGCCGAATTTTGTTATTTGCCCTGATTTTCTTGCGAGGTAGCCGTCAAAGAAGTCGGTTGCAGAGGCGGTCAAAAAGATAGCTATGCCAAGCAGAGGATTTTGGGGTGTTATTATTATAAAGAAAGGTATTAAAAGAATTCTGCTGAAGGTTAGCAGTGTCGGTATATTAAGCTTGATATTACTCATGCCTATTGCCCATGCCTATTACCCATGATAATACTCATCTGTAATTTCTTCCCATTTCCCGCTTGCCTTTAATATAAGCTCACACACCTCTCTGACCGCTCCCCTGCCCCCTCTGTTTTTTGTGATGAGCATAGCCTCTTTTTTTGCATATTCCGATGCATCTGCAACGGCAACAGAAAGCCCAACCCTTTTAAAAAGCGGAATATCAACTATATCATCGCCTACATATGCTGTTTCCTCATCAGAGACGCCTATTTTTTCAAGCAGGTGCTCATATGCAACGGTTTTTATATGACATCTCTGATATACCTCTGTAATGCCAAGTTCATGTGCTCTTCTTTCTACAACCTTTGAATGCCTGCCTGTTATAATAGCCAACTGAACACCGGCTTTGATAAGCATCTTTATACCGTGTCCGTCGCGCACATGAAATGCCTTTATCTCGTTGCCTTCGTTATCGAGTATTATACTGCCGTCTGTGAGCACGCCGTCAACATCGAGCATAAGGAGCTTTATTTTTTTTGCTGCCTTTTTTAAATTTATTTTTATTTTTCTCATAAGTTATAATACAATAAAATGAATATTTTAAGCATACGATATACAGATTGCCTAATTAGCCTAATTAAAAAAGGAGTCCTATATGACTGCATTGGTTGTAATTCCGCTTTATTAATGGAGAAGAAAATATTTAGGAACTTCACCGCAGACTGAAGGAGGCGATTGAGGGTCAGGGCATTGAATATGAAATAACTTATGTTGACGGCAGCAGCAGCGACAGGACACTGCCGTTTCTTGAAGAAATACAGAAAAGGGATGGCTGTCAGCCTCAGGCAGAATTTCGGACAGACAGCAGTCTTTGCTTTTTTATCTTTTTATTATTAATAATAAATAACGGCATTTAAAAATCACCAAATGAGTTCAGGGAGGATAAGCATGAATTTTATTGGTCTTGATGCAGGTTCAGCGGCTGTCAAGGCTGTTGTCCTTGATGAAAACGGCAGATTGATAGACAGCCAGTATGTAAGGCATTTTGGCCATCCAGTCAGGGTATCTGTTAATCTTTTAAAAGGCATCAAAGAGGCTTATCCGGAAAGCTCGCTTTCTGTCACCGGATCTGCCGGAAAGGCTATTGCCTCTGCATTAGGCATTAAAGCCATTAATGAAATAGTCTCACAATCATATTCAATAAAAAAATTATTTCCGGAAATTAGAACCGTAATTGAGATAGGCGGGGAAGACTCAAAACTGATCATCCTTGACAGCGGGAAGATAAAAGACTTTTCTATGAACTCTGTTTGCGCAGCAGGAACCGGCTCATTTCTTGAGCAGCAGGCTGAGAGACTGAGATTCGCCATAGAAGAATTCAGCGAGATAGCCGTTGTCTCAAAAAAGCCATCCAAAATTGCAGGCAGATGCAGTGTCTTTGCTAAGTCAGACATGATACATCTGCAGCAGATTGCAACCCCTATTGAGGATATCATCGCTGGATTATGTTTTGCAGTTGCGAGAAACTTTAAAGGAACTATTGCAAAAGGCAGGGATTTAAAACTGCCAGTGGCATTTCAGGGCGGAGTAGCTGCAAACAAAGGAATGGTCAGGGCGCTAAGAGAAGTCTTGGAGCTTGAGGATATTTTTGTTCCTCCCCATTTTGCATTTATGGGCGCTATTGGTGCGGCATTGAAAGGCATTGATGATGGAGCCAATTTTAATTTTACACTAAGCGACCTTGAGCATCTTGAGTCATTCCTTGCAGACAAATATTTAAGCACAGGGTATGCACCTTTAATATTAGAAGGTGATAGCTTTTGCGAAAGACACATTAAAGACAGTAACAAGTGTCAAAGTGTCAAAGTGTCAAAGTGTCAAAGTGTCAAAGACTCTGACGCTCTGACACTCGGTAACTCTGACACTTCAAAAGACTCGCCACTGTCTTTAACGGCGTATCTCGGTATTGACATAGGCTCTATAAGCACAAATCTTGCCGTAATTGATGAAGACGGCAATCTTCTTGCCAAACAGTATCTTATGACCGCAGGCAGGCCTATTGATGCTGTAAAGCAAGGGCTTGAAGAGATTTACTCGGAAATCGGAGACGGGGTAGAAATTGCTGGCGTTGGCACAACAGGATCCGGAAGATATATGATAGCGGATTATGTGGGAGCAGATATTGTAAAAAATGAAATAACTGCCCAAGCAACCGCGGCTATTTATATAGATAATACAGTTGACACGATATTTGAAATAGGCGGACAGGACTCAAAATATATATCAATACGGGACAGTGTTATTGTTGATTTTGAGATGAACAAGGCGTGTGCTGCAGGCACCGGCTCTTTTATAGAAGAGCAGGCCGAAAAGCTCAATATTTCTGTAAAAGGGGAGTTTGCAGACTGTTCATTTCGCTCAAAAAATCCGTGCAGACTCGGAGAGCGATGCACTGTATTTATGGAAAACTCTCTTATGGCAAACCTGCAAAGAGGAGCAGATAAAGACGACCTTCTTGCCGGATTAGCTTACTCTATTGTCCAAAACTACATTAACAGGGTAGTCGCGGGTAAGCATATTGGTGAAAACATATTTTTTCAAGGAGGAGTTGCATTTAATAAAGCCGTTGTCGCGGCCTTTGAAAAGTATTTAGGAGCAAAGGTAACAGTTCCACCAAATCACGATGTAACCGGCGCCATAGGCATGGCTTTAATCGCCAGAGATTATATGAAAGACAGTAACGAGTGTCAAAGTGTCAAAGTGTCAAAGTGTCAAAGTGTCAAAGACTCTGACACTCCGACACTCGGTAGCTCTGATACTTCAAGTATTACTCGTTGCTCGTTACCTAAAACAAAATTTAAGGGTTTTGAGCTTTCAAAGAAACCATATGAGATAAGCTCCTTTGAGTGCAAGGGATGTCCTAATGTCTGCGAGATAAACAGGGTTAAGATTCAGGGAGAAGATGGTTATCTCTTTTATGGTGGACGGTGCGAAAAATATGATGTGCGGCGCGCTCAAAATTTAACGCTTCCAGACCTTTTTGCATTCAGGGAAGAAATGCTGTGGAAAGAACACCTAAAATACAGTTCCGAGTTAAAGGACAACTCAAAACTCAGAATAGGGATTCCTTACATTTTTTACTTCCATGATTATCTGCCCTTTTGGTCAACCCTTTTATGGGAATTAGGCTTTGAGGTTATCATTTCTCCAAAGACAAACAAGCAGATTGTAA
Organism: Nitrospiraceae bacterium UBA665; assembly: GCA_002299835.1. Lineage (GTDB taxonomy): Bacteria > Nitrospirota > Thermodesulfovibrionia > Thermodesulfovibrionales > Dissulfurispiraceae > UBA665. The sequence goes on from DBNT01000022.1 coordinate 11,132, forward strand.
ACCTCGGATTAGAAAATGTGCCCTCAGAGGTGTGCTTCCCTGTAAAAGTAGCACATGGTCATATAAAATATCTTATAGATGCCGACGTAGACGCAGTATTTGCTCCGAGTTTTATAAATCTTAATCAAAATGGCGATGAATATCAGCGAGGAGTGGCATGTCCGTATGTACAGGCAATTCCCTACTATGCATCAAAGGTTGCATTTAGCGGTCTTAAAGCTATTATGCCCGTTATAGATTTGAGCAGAGGAAGGCAATATCTTAAAAAAGAATTATTTAGAACTCTTAAGGCATACGGAGTTAAAGAAAGGGATATAGAAAAGGCGATCAATGGTGCAGCTTCTGCCCAGGATGAATTTTACAAAACAATAAGACAAAAGGGAGAGGAAATCTTAGGCAATATTAAACCACAGGATCCGGCGATTGTCATAATTGGCAGGGCGTATAATTCATTTGACTCAGGGGTTAATCTTGAAATCCCCAAAAAACTGTCCAGCATAAATGTGCTTTCCATTCCAATGGACATGCTCCCTCTTGCAGAATCTTCTTTGCAAGAGTCTTATCCAAATATGTACTGGCGCTCAGGCCAGAGGATATTGAAGGCAGCAAAAATTATAAGTCGCATACCCGGTCTTTATGCTATTTATATAGGCAACTTCTCATGCGGCCCTGATTCTTTTATCTTGCAGTATTTTAAGGAGGAAATGCAGGGTAAGCCACACTTGCATATTGAGATAGATGAGCATAGCGCAGATGCTGGAGCAATAACAAGGTGTGAGGCATTTCTTGACAGCATTGAACAGCAGCTTAAAGGCAGTAACGAATCCGCTGTCACAAGCAACGAGAAGTTTGTTAGTAGCCAGTATCAAAGTATCAAAGTATCAAAGTATCAAAGCATCAAAGACTCTGACACTTCAATCGCTACTCGTTATTCATCACAAAAAAAACGCACTGTTTTCATCCCCAGAATGACTGACCACGCATTTGCTGTAGCAGCTTCATTTGAAAAATGCGGGCTGCCGGCTGAAGTGCTTCCAATGTCTAACATTGAGTCTGTAGATATCGGGAAGAAGTATTTATCAGGAAAAGAATGCTATCCGTGCACTATAACAACCGGCGATTTCCTGAAAAAAATTACATCGCCGGATTTTATCCCTGACAGGTCTGCATTCTTTATGCCTACAGCAGGCGGGCCCTGCAGGTTCGGCCAGTATCATGTTCTTCAGAAGATTATTATAAATAAATTGGGATATAAAAATATTGCTATTTTAGCCCCTGAGCAATACTCAAATACTTTTCAGGAAATTGGATTAGAAGGCAAGAATTTCACAAAGATTGCATGGACTGGCATTGTCGCATTTGATATGCTCTATAAGTGCCTGCATGAAACAAGGCCTTATGAGAAAGACAAAGGGTTGTCAGATGCCTTGTTTGATAAATACAGGCAGGAAATGTATGCGACACTTAAAGGGACAAACGGCAATATGGACGGACTGATCAAAAAAATGAAAAAAGATTTTCAGAACATTCCTAAACATAAAGACAAAAAACCCCTTATCGGGCTGGTAGGAGAAATATTTGTAAGATGCCAGACATTTTCAAATGAAGACCTGATAAGAAAAATAGAAGCGCTGGGCGGCGAAGTATGGCTTGCGCCGATGGGAGAGTGGATATATTATGTCAATCATCTTGCAATGAGAAGGGCATTGGCAAAAAAAGATGGCTCTGTTATCATAGGGCTTTTTCTAAAAAAGCTTTTTCAGGACAGGATTGAGCACAAGCTTGTGGCAGAGTTTAATGACTTTTTAAAGACGGCAAAAGAGCCAACGATAAAGGAAATATTGAAGAAGGCTTCGCCATATATCCCTGACTCTTTTGAAGGCGAGACAGTTTTAAGTATAGGCAAAACAATAGATCTCATAGAAAAAGGGGCATCAGGCATTGTCAATGCTATGCCCTTCGGCTGTATGCCGGGAGCTATAGTTACAGCCTTTATGAAGACCATAAGCAAAGAGTACAATATCCCGTGCATAAGCATCCCCTATGACGGAACTGACTCGCCAACTACAGAGCTTCAACTTGAGGCTTTTATGGAAGCAGCACATTCACGCTGATAGTTCATGGCTCGTAGCTGATGGCGAAAAAACATGAGCTATGAACGATGAGCCAATATGAACGATGAGCTATGAGCTAAAAAGGAGGTGATGTTGTGGGTAATGTTGTAAAATGGCGCAAAAAAAAGATGAGCAAACATAAACATAGAAAACTGCGCAAAAAGACAAGAGCTCAAAGAAGAAAGTAAACAGCAAGGATGGCGCACTAAAGGGTATAGGCTATCTTTACTGCCTACTACACAGTACTTACTAAACTAAAAAGGAGCTAAAATATGAAAGACATAATAGTCTTGCAGGGAAAGACAGCACTGCTTGAACAAGAGGTAAAGACCCTTACAGAGAAAATCGTTAAGCTTGAAGCAAAACTAAAGGAAGCAGATGATTTTCGTCTGGAGATAAAAGGCTTAAAGGTCTTCCTTGGAAGGGTATATCCGGATTTTAAATCACAGCTTCCAGAAATACTTAAAAAACTTAAGGACTGAATGTTAGAAGTTATCAGACCATTGTCAACTACAGGGATTGGCAGCCTTCCTCACAAAAATCCTGAGGATGCATGTGGCTTAATTCTAAAGACATTTGACATCCCATTCTGGCCCCAATTGCCGAATATCTCATTCAGAGAATCTATGATAGCCCAGTATTCAGAGGGAATGCCGTTTATAAATATAAATGACATGAAGCAGGCAGCATGGGTTGCACCAGACGGAAGCGACGAGCTTGAAAGGTTTTACGAATCATGTGCGGAAAATACAAAGATAGCCATATCAGAAGATTATGCAATGGGATTGCATACATTTTTAAAGATGATAAAGGGCAGGAGGTTTCGGATATTGAAAGGGCATGTCACAGGCCCTCTCACATTCACCCTCGGACTCAAAGACAACTATGGAAGGCTTGTGTATTTTGACGAGGAGCTGCGCGAAATCTCATCCATGCTTTTAAAGGCAAAAGTGCGGTGGCAGATAGATTTATTAAAGCAGCATTCGGACAATGTTATCATTTTTATTGACGAGCCGATTCTCTCTGCAATAGGCAGTTCGTCCTATCTCGGAGTTGACAGCGAGGAGGTCTTGAGACTGTTTAAAGACATGGTGTCAGCTATAGAAAATGCAGGCGGCATTTCAGGGATACACTGCTGCGGCAGGGCAGACTGGCCGATGGTAATTAACAGCGGGGTCAGAATACTGAGTTTTGATGCATTTGGATATTTCGATACCCTTGCCATATATCATAATGAAATAAATGATTTCCTCCAGAGAGGCGGATATCTGGCATGGGGCATTGTGCCTACATCGGATGCCATTAACTCTGTTGATGACAAATCCATCAATAAATTGATGGATAACCATCTCAAAAAATTATATGAGCATATACCCTCGGAACTCGTTAATTCGCAAATCCTCATTACGCCTTCATGCGGCACAGGCTCAAGGAGCATAGAGGAGACCATCAAGGTTTTTCAGTTGATCATGAGATTGAAAGAGGCGATGATGTGAGATAGATAAGTAAAGTTTTATGCTGCGCATGTTTGATAATATAGAGTAAAAACTCCTGCTTGCATTTGAGTTGCAAGGTGCTTGATTGATGCAAAGCTTTATATATAAAGTATCTGTGAGATGAGTAAATTCTATAAGATACGGCTCGGACAATCCGCATCCTCTAAGCACGAGGAAGACGGAGCTTGTGTGGGAGGGGAAGTACGATGAGTATGGCAATAGGCGCGAGATGGACATTGCCGGATGTGCCATGCCGATGCAAAAAATTGAGACCATTGACGAACCCGCCAGCCGCTTAAAACCCCTCGGATTATTTGACTCAATTGAACATGCCGATAATATCAAAATAAAACTCATTCCCATACCCCGTGAAATAATGGAGAAAAACAGGACAAATCCTCCGCCGTTCCTTGAGGTTGCTGTTCTTGAAGCTGAGCCGATTTATAAAACACCCCCCCCATCCCCCCTTAGTAAGGGGGGGAGCATAGGGGGGGTAGTTGTTGACATAAAGTTAAAGAACTTTGTCCCGTCCCTTGCAGAAGCGCCCTCAAAAGAGCTTGGAGCATTAAAAGAAAGGGCTGTAAGGAGTGGATTTGATTTCATAGACTTTTGGGCGGTGGATTTTGATTATCAAGACGGACAGCCTTTTGATCACCACTGGCAGGCATACCGCACAAGAAAAGACCGCTCACTTCCTACCGTTTCAAATCACGAATACGATAAATATCCAAAAAAAGGAAAATATACCGCCTGTGTTAAAGTAGTTGATATATTCGGATGCGATACGAGCATAACGGTGGAAGTGGAGATATGAAAATTAAAATCCCATATTTCAGGCAGGAGAAAAATATAAACTGTGGTGTTGCTTGTGTCAGAATGGTAGTCGCTTTTTATGGGAAGAACACCAGTGAACTTGAACTGGAAGATGCCCGCGAAACAAGCTGGCTTGGAAGCACCTGTGGAGAGATTGTTGCAGGGGTTAAGAAACTCGGTTTTGAGGCAGAAGAGGTTGACCATGTAACTATTAAATATCTTTCAGCCCAGATTGAGAAAAAATGTCCATTGATAGCTTTTATAGACCCTGCTGTTTTATATGGAGGGCTTGAGGGATTTGGACATTTTGTTGTTGTAACGGGGATTGAAGATGATAAAATATACTATCACGATCCTGATTTGGACAAGAATTTAATAAGAAATATATCTGATTTTATGAAGGCATGGAAAAAATTTTCATTCAAGGGGGTAAGGATATGGAAATCTACGAAAAGGTGAGAAAGTATCTCTATGAAAATATCGGACATATGACCACAGCAGGCACACCAAGATATGACCTAAAAAAAAATGTGTGGAAAGTGCCTGTGCTCTGCAAAACCGAAAGAGGGATAATCATTGTCGGAGAATTTCACATTGATAAAAACGGTAATTTCAGAAACATCCCTACTAAAGAAGAGATGCTAAAGACGATTAAGCTGGAAATGGAAAACCTTCCATTTCTTTATTATGGAACGAAAAAAGAATTGGATAAACAGAAGATTAAACCTGTTGCTGTATAAAGGATAAACTTTGCCAAGCCCTATCATAAACCTTTCAGCCCTTGAGCCTTTATATCTGCCACATGAAATGCCGTCTCATCACCGTGTCAGGGCAGAGCGTGAAGGCGAACCGGCAAGGGTCGTTAAAGGCAGAAGACCAAGTGATATTATAATTGCTCAGAATCTTAGAAGATATGTTGCGGATTGGAGAGAAACAGACTATGCCGGAGCAGACTCTTGGCAGAGGGATTAGGTGCATGACTCCGCCGGGGCAGGCAGCGGAGGTAGTTACAGTAGTTGAACATAAGGCGTTTGTAAGCCTTTATAAAGAACAGTTAAGCAGGGAAGGTCTGCCTATCGAGGTTGTTGATGTGGATAATGTTCCCAAAACAACCGTTACAATTTATCCTGACCAAACAAAAGACCTGAAAAGCCTTGACATTGTTATACCATCTCTCAGCGCTGGATATAAGCGCTCTCCAACACTCGGGCAGATTACAATTGATGATGTGAAAAAGGCTTTTTTTAGATTCAAGCCATTGCCGCTTGGAGAGGTTAAAAAAACAGAGATAGATTATGAGGGCAGGCATCTTTTTACTCAGGAAAAGGAACTGACAGATATAAATCTTGCGCGGAAAGGTCTCATAACATGGATACTTGGGATATACAAGATTTATTTTACGCACCATTGAAATTGGCAACAGCGAATAACTACATACATCAAATCCCGCACAATCACATTCCCCCAAAATACTTATCAAGCCATGATATAATAAACATCGAAACCTATGACTACAGAGCTGAAAAAAGGTATTTTTATTTCCCTTGAAGGCATAGAGGGCACAGGAAAGACCACGCAGGCAAGGCTCCTGTCAGAGCGTCTTGTTGGGAAAGGCTATGAGGTGATACTGACTCAGGAGCCCGGAGGAACTGTTATCGGCAACAGGATTCGTGAAATACTCCTTCATGTGGATCACAGGGAAATGTCTTATATGACAGAGCTTCTTTTGTACAATGCAGCGAGGGCACAGCATCTTTCAGAAAAGATACTTCCTGCACTGAATGAAGGAAAAATTGTAATTACCGACAGGTTTGCAGATTCTACTGTTGCATATCAGGGCTATGGACGCGGTATTGACATACAACTCATAATATCTATTAATAACATAGCAACAGAGGGGATTAAGCCCTGTATTACAATACTTTTTGATCTTGATGCCGAAGTTGGATTGAAAAGGAATAAAAGGATAAACAAGACTGACAGGCTTGAGCTTGAGGATATTGGGTTTCATAAAAGAGTGCGTGAAGGATATCTTCAGATTGCAGAAGCCGAACCGGAAAGGATTAAGATCGTAGATGCGTCAGCATCCCCTGAAATTGTAAGACAGGGGGTATTGGAAATAATAAGGCAAATTCTAAATACTAATATCTAAACTCTAAACAAATTTTAGGATTTTGAATTTTGAATTTTGAATTTAAAAAAATGGCACTTAGAAAAATAACAGGACAGGATAGGGCGATAAGGATACTTTTTGGCACCATTAAAAGAAACAGGATTCCACCTGCTATTTTGTTGTCAGGCGACCGTGGGATAGGCAAAAGACTTGCTGCCCTGAATTATGCAAAAGCTATCAACTGCCTGCAGCCAGTAGATTTTGACTGCTGCGATAGATGTATTTCTTGTAGAAAGATTGACCATGATAATCATCCAGATGTCCTAACTATTACACTTCAAAACATGGGGGATAAGCTTGACCTTAAAAAAAGAGAAACAAAAGACATAAACAGATATGAAATCCCAATAGAAGCTGTAAGAAAAATTGAGGAAATGCTGTCATTTAAGCCTAGCGAAGGCAACAAAAAAATCGTAATAATTGACGATGCTGATACAATGAATGACCATGCTGCTAATGCGTTTTTAAAGACTCTTGAAGAGCCGCCTTCTGACAGTGTTTTACTGCTTATATCTCCAAATCCAGATGCACTGCCTGCCACTGTAATGTCTAGGTGCATCAATATGCGTTTTTATCCATTATCACTAAAACAATGCAGAGAAGTAGTTTCTAAAAGCATAGACACGAAGGATATTCAATCTTTGCTTTATCTATCTATGGGCAGGCCCGGTTTTGCTTTATCTGAAGATTTTGCAAAACAAAATAAGCGTTTTTTAGATCTCTTTGACAATATGCTAAGCGGAACATCTAAAGATGTATGGGCTGACAAAGGAGAAATGAAATCATGGCTTGATATTGCATTTGTTTTTTTAAGAGATAAGGCTGTTTATGCAGTAACTAACGAGGAGCATTGCCTGATATTAAAAAATCAGAGGTCAATGGAAAAAAGCAAAGATATAGATATTAAAAATATTTTAGATGTATATCACAGCATGCAAAACATAAGAGGGCTTCTTGATTTTAATCTTAATAAATCAATAACATGGAATTATGTAGCAAGTATTATGAAGAAGGTAATAGGTAATGGGTAATTTCTATAACCTATAACCTGTAACCCGTATTTTTATGGAGGTATAAATGCGTGATACTATAGGAGTAAGGTTTAAAAAGTGCGGAAAAATATATGATTTTGAGATAAACGACATAGAGGTTAAACAAGGAGAAGAGGTTATCGTAGAATCTGATTTTGGACTCAGCATAGGAAGGGTGGTATGCGGAAAACGCACTATTGAATCGCCCGCAAGGGGATTGAAAAAAATTATCAGGATTGCTACAGACGAAGATATTAAAGCAAAAGAGGAAAACAAAGAACTCGAAAAACAAGCAATAGATTTTTGTCTTGAAAGAATAATGGCAAGGGGAATGCATATGAAGCTTGTTAGCACCGAATCAACTCTTGACAGAAAAAGAATAATTTTTTACTTTACTGCCGACGGTAGAGTAGACTTCAGAGAGCTTGTAAGGGATCTTGCTCATAAGTTCAGGACAAGGATAGAGATGAGACAGGTGGGGGTGAGAAATGAAGCAAAAATGATTGGCGGAGTTGGCATTTGCGGTAGAGAGATTTGCTGCAGCGCTTTTTTGACCTCGTTTGACCCTATATCAATAAAAATGGCTAAAAAACAGGAACTGGTTTTAAATGTAGGCAAGCTGTCTGGACTGTGCAGCAGGCTCATGTGCTGCCTTAGATATGAGTATGAAGGAGATTTCGCAGAGATTACATCTGACGATGAAATACCTGCTGGAGAGGAAGATACCCCAATTGATATTATTGAGACAAAAATTTCAGCCACAAGTTTTTTAGGGGCTGAACAGCAAGACAATGAAATAAATAAAAAAGAAGTTACTGAATCAGAGCATAGAGACAGAAGCAGCAAAAATCAACATAAGCACAAGGGGAGACATTTTAGGCGATGACCAGCAAAGGCAAAAAATTTTATGCAACTACACCTATTTATTATGTGAATGATATGCCTCATATAGGACACGCATATACAACCATTGCAGCAGACATCCTTGCAAGATACAATCGCCTTAAAGGCAATGAAGTTTTCTTTTTGACAGGAACAGACGAGCATGGACAAAAGGTTGAGAAGGCTGCAAAGGAGAGGGGCAAGAATACAAAAGAGCATGCTGACAATATGGTTGGAAATTTCAAGAATCTCTGGAAGAAGCTGAATATATCCAATGATGCATTTATGCGCACTACCGACATTGAGCATATTAAAACTGTTCAGGGGCTTTTGCAGATGCTCTTTGAAAGGGGAGAGATAGAAAAGAGGAGCTATGCCGGATGGTATTGCGTGCCTGATGAAAGATTCTGGACAGAAAGGGATTTAATAGAAGGAAGCTGCCCTGACTGCGAAAGACCTGTTGAAGAGATACAGGAAGAGAATTATTTTTTTCTAATGTCGAAATATCAGGCCAGACTCATAGATTATATAGAAAACAATCCTCACTATATACTCCCTGAAGCCCGAAAAAATGAAGTGCTTGGTTTTTTAAAAAACAATAGACTAGGAGATCTATGCATTTCAAGGCCAAGGCAAAGGCTTTCATGGGGCATTCCACTTCCATTTGATGATAACTTTGTTACATATGTATGGTTTGATGCGCTGGTGAATTATTTTTCAGCCACGAGATACCTTGCTCCACCACCCCCCCATCCCCCCCTTATCAAGGGGGGGCAAAGGGGGGGTAATTGGTGGCCAGCACATCACCACATCATTGGCAAAGACATACTAACCACTCATGCAATCTATTGGTCAGCAATGCTTATGGCTTTAAACCTTCCTTTGCCTCATAATATCTTTGCCCATGGCTGGTGGACAGTGGATGGAAAAAAGATGTCTAAATCCATAGGCAATGTTGTTGACCCTAATGCAATGGTTGATAAATATGGCGTTGACGCATTCCGCTATTTTCTCTTCAGGGAAGTTCCGTTCGGGCTTGACGGAGATTTTTCGGAAGAAGCTTTGATAAGGCGCATAAACACAGACCTTGCCAATGACCTCGGAAATCTAGTGAGTCGTTCTCTAACAATGATAGAAAAGTATAGAGATGGAGACATTCCTGAACCAATTGATAGCAAAGATAGGGAGGATTTAGAAAAAAGAATCCATGGCTGGTTTGAAACCCTTCATAGAAGTTTTGATGGCTTCTTAGGAAAACTTGAGTTTCATCATGCCCTCGCCCAATTATGGGGCGTTATTAATGAGCTTAATAAATATGTGGATACAACTGCCCTGTGGAAGGAAAAAGATGAGGGTATTGTCTCCAATGCCCTTTACACACTTGCTGAATCCTTACGCCTGAGTGCGGCTTACCTCTTTCCTTTTATGCCTTCAATTGCAAAAAAAATTTGGGAGCAGCTCGGCATTAGTGATTCTATAGAAAATAGAAAGGGATTACCAAAATGGGGAGATATGCCGCTGGCTGGCAAAAAAGCTAAAAAAGGACAACAGCTTTTCCCGCGCATAGAGCAGCGCATAGAGCCGCGCATAGAGATAAAACAGACGACAGAAGACACCTGTCTGCGTGCGGACACGCACAGGCAGAGAACACAGAAGCCAGACAAAAAGACATTAAAAAAGGAAGAAACGAAAGTGACAGAAGGCGTTAAAGATTTAATTACCATAGATGATTTTGCAAAGGTTGAATTAAGAGTCGGGAAGGTAGTATCTGCCGAGAAGGTTGAAAAATCAGAGAAACTTTTAAAACTGAAGGTGGACATAGGAAATGAAGAAAGACAGATAGTCGCGGGCATTGCAAAGGCTTATACGCCCGATGACCTTATCGGCAAAAAAATCGTTGTGGCAGCAAATCTCAAGCCCGCAAATCTCATGGGCATAGAGTCTCATGGAATGCTTCTCGCAGCAACCGATGAAGAAGGAAGGCTCTCTGTTCTTACGCTCGACAGGGAAGTAAAGCAAGGGGCAAGGGTAAAGTGAACGAACATGCCTGAGCAGAAAGTAAAAGACTGGCCTGAGAATGAGAGGCCGAGGGAGAGGCTCATTAAATATGGCGCTGAGAGCCTTTCCGATGCGCAGCTTCTTGCAATCATTATTAGAACAGGAAGTGGCGAAAAAGGTGTTTTAAGCCTTTCAATTTCACTTCTGGACGCCTTTAAGACACTTAGAAGCATAGACACTGCATCTATTGCAGGGCTATCATCAATAAAAGGTTTGGGAATCGCAAAGATAGCCCAGATCAAGGCAGCTTTTGAACTTGGAAAGAGATTGATGGGCGAGTCCTCTGACGGCAAGCCCGTATTTTCTTCGAGCCATTCTATATTTTCGTATTTTGCGCCCAGATTTAAAAACCTTAAAAGAGAGTTATTTATCGGCATCCTTCTTGATACAAAAAACAGGCTTATAAGGGAGTGCAAGGTTTCTGAAGGGACGCTCACAAATTCCCTTATTCACCCCCGTGAGGCATTCAAAGAGGCAGTCAAGGAATCGGCAGCATCTGTTATATTTGTCCATAATCATCCAAGCGGTGACCCAACACCGAGCAGGGATGATATTACAATTACCGAGAGATTAAAGAGCGCAGGTGATATTATCGGCATAAGTGTACTTGACCATGTGATTATAGGTGATGGAAAATATGTAAGCCTTAAAGAGAGGGGCGTGTTGTGATAAAATAGCTTATATTATTTATAAACTCAAAAGGAGGTTAGCCATGCCAGTATATAATTACAAATGCGAGAAATGTGGAGAGACCTGTTCTTTAATTATGAGCATCACGGAGAAAGAGACGAAGAAGGTGAAATGTCCCAAGTGCAAGAGTGTAAAAGTTAAGCCTGTGTATTCGGGATTTTTTGCCGTAACTTCCAAGAAGTCATAAGCTGAATAAATCAGGAGGATGCAATGATTAAAAGGGCGCTAATCAGTGTCTCTGATAAGAGAGGGGTTGTAGATTTCGCAAAGGAATTATCTCAGATGGGAGTCGAGATACTGTCAACAGGAGGCACTGCGAAAACGCTCCGTGCTGTAGGCATTGCAGTTGTAGAGGTCTCCGAATATACAGGATTCCCTGAAATGCTTGAAGGAAGGCTCAAGACGCTTCATCCAAAGATACACGGCGGTCTTTTAGCAAGGCGCAGCAATGCAAAGGATATGGATGATATACAGAAGCATGATATTAAGCCAATAGACATGGTTGTTGTTAATCTTTATCCATTTGAAGAAACCATTTCAAAGCCTAATGTAACTTTTGAAGACGCAATTGAAAATATAGACATCGGAGGGCCGACAATGATTAGGGCTGCATCAAAGAATTTTCAGGATGTGGCTGTTGTTGTTGACCCCGATGATTATAAGAATATAATAGATGAAATGAAGCTATCCAATGGCGAGATAAACAAAAAGACAAAGCTCAATCTCGCAAAAAAGGTCTTTGCCCATACAGCAAGATACGATGCCCTCATCGCAGATTATTTAGCAGGCGTAACAGAAAGAGAGCAGTTCTTCCCCGAATGCCTAACCACAACCATGAAAAGGGTAGCCGTCCTGCGCTATGGCGAAAATCCCCAACAGAAGGCTGCAATATATAAAGAGAGAACAAATGGTCTTTCGCTTCCTGATGCAAGGGTGCTTCAGGGAAAAGAAATGTCTTTCAATAATTATCTCGATACACATTCTGCACTCATGCTTGCACTTGAGTTTGATAAAACAGTATGCGCTATCATAAAACATAACAACCCGTGCGGTGTTGCCCTCGGAGATACCGCGGCAGAAGCCTATCAAAAGGCTGAAAAAGCAGACTCTGTTTCTGCATTCGGAGGAGTTGTTGCATTTAATACAGAGGTTGATGGCGCTGCTGCAAAGGAAATGACAGAGATATTTCTTGAGGTGGTTATAGCGCCGTCATTTACAAAAGAAGCGCTTGAAATATTCTCTAAAAAACCAAATATAAGGCTGCTTGAACTTCCAGATATGCTTTCAATAAAAAAGGCTGCTTCATGGGATATGAAAAAAATAGCCGGCGGCATGCTCATTCAAGAATGGGATTATTCAGGAGAAGATATTATTTCTATAAATGCCGCTACAAAACGGCAGCCCACAAAAGATGAGCTTGAAGCTCTCACATTTGCATGGAAGGTCTGTAAACATGTAAAATCCAATGCAATCGTATATGCATTCAAAGACAGAACTGCAGGCATAGGCATAGGTCAGACAAAAAGGGTCTATTCTGCAAAGATAGGGGCAATGAATGCAACAGAGCCAATAAAAGGGTCTGTAGCTGCGTCTGACGGATTTTTTCCATTCAGGGATGGCATAGATGTTTTACATGAAATGGGCGTTACTGCTGTTATTCAGCCCGGCGGTTCTGTGAAGGATTCTGAAGTTGTTCAGGCAGCAGATGAATACGGCATGGCTATGATAATAACAGGGGTAAGACATTTTAGACACTAATGAGGTCATTTAGAGAAATAAAATTACATTACAATTTCACTGCAGAAGATGAAAAGCGGCTTGTCTCTTTGCAAAATCTCATGACTGAAAATGTGGATAAGGCAATGGATGCCTTGCATTCGTGGATATTGCAGACAAAAGAGGCCGCTGTCTTTTTCTCAGATGATAACAGGAAGTCCCACATATTTGGCGCTCAAAAGAAATGGTTTTTAAATCTCTTCTCTGGCAACTATGATAATAACTATTATGAAAGCCTGATAAGAATAGGGCAGGTGCATGTTAAAAGATTTGTGGATGCTCATTTTATGAACCGTTCTGTGAATATAATAAGAAATTTCTGCGTCAATATTATTAGCAGTCACATTGAAAGCATGGATGAGCAGGCAAGGCTTCTAATTTCTGTGGAGAAAATTCTTGATATAAACCTTGATATAATTACATCTTCTTACATAGAAGAAGAAATAAAGACATACTCCCCTGCCTATAAAGTGAAGAGCGCCTTGTTAAGCTTTTCAGAACGTTTTTCACAGTTCATGAATCTCATTCTTTTACTTGCGCTCATAACCCTTACATTAGGAGTGGTTGGGCTACTTGTCTATGATGTTAGGAGTATTATTGTTGGCAACTTCAAGCATGGGATCATCTCCGCCCTCGGTTCACTGCTGCTATTATGGGTAATAATAGAGCTTATAAACACTGAAATATCACACCTTAAGAAGGGCGGCAGGCTTCAAATAAGCCTCTTTATAGGCGTCGCCCTTGTTACAGTCATAAGAGAGATAATGATTACGGTTAAGCTTCAAAAACCTGAAATTGAAGTAGTATATTATCTTATAGCGGCTATTCTTGCTATTGGATTAGTTTATTGGCTCATAAAGAAAACGGAGGTAGAGATTAAATGAAGGTTCTTGTTATTGGCGGCGGCGGTAGAGAACATGCAATTGCATGGAAACTGTCGCAATCCAGGTATGTTGATAAAATCTACTGTGCGCCCGGAAATGCAGGCATAGCTGATATTGCAGAATGTATTGATATAGGCACATCAAACTTCGATGCATTAGTGGATTTTGTAAAATACGAATGGGTAGACCTGACAATTGTCGGCCCTGAGGAACCGCTTTCAAAAGGAATAGTTGATGCCTTTGAAAAAGACGGAAGGAGAATACTCGGCCCCTCAAAGGCAGGAGCACAGCTTGAATCCAGCAAGGTTTTTGCAAAAGAGTTCATGAAAAAATACCGCATACCGTCAGCAGAATATAAAGTATTTACATCTTACATACACGCAGAAGACTACATCAGAATGAAAGGCGCCCCAATTGTTATTAAAGCTGACGGCCTTGCAGCAGGCAAAGGCGTTTTTGTAGCGGAAACTGTTGAGGAGGCTATAGACGCACTACGAATTATTATGAAGGAAAAGGCTTTCGGTGACGCAGGCAAAAGGGTGGTAGTAGAAGAGCATCTTCAGGGCGAAGAGGCCTCGTTTATGGTTTTTACAGACGGCAAGACCATTGTTCCAATGGCAAGTTCACAGGACCATAAAAGGGTTTTTGATGAAGATAAGGGCCTAAATACTGGTGGAATGGGAGCATATAGCCCAGCGCCTGTTATCACAAGAGAACTTGAGTCAATCGCCATAGACAGGATAATGAAACCTGTTATTAAGGGACTTAAAGCCGAAGGCATAAATTATAAGGGGATTTTATACGCCGGACTTATGATTAAAGACAATACACCTTATGTGCTTGAATTTAACTGCAGGCTCGGCGACCCGGAAACCCAACCGGTGCTTTTCAGACTTAATGCAGACCTTCTGGAAATATCACTGGCAATAGCCGATGAAAAATTATCGGGCGTTGATGTTCAATGGCTTGACCATGCAGCAGTATGTGTTGTTGTAGCATCAAAAGGATACCCAGAAAAATACGAAAAAGGCAAGGTTATCTCCGGCCTTGCCGATGCAGGGAAAATGGATGGGGTAGTAATTTTTCATTCAGGAACTGCATTTAACGGCAACGAAATAGTAACCAATGGAGGAAGGGTGCTGGGTGTCACAGCCCTTGGAGAGGATATAAAGACAGCAAGGGACAGGGCATATAAAGCCATTGAAAAGATACATTTTGAAGGCATGCACTACAGAAAGGATATAGCGGATAAAGCCTTGAGAAGATTATAGCGTTCATTGAGTTCATTGTGTCTATTGTGTTAACTCAACAAACACAAGAAACTCTATAAACACAAGAAACACAAAATATGAAAGTTCACTTAGATTGTTTCCCGTGTTTTTTAAAACAGACCTTGATTGCCGTGAGGCTTGGCACAAAGGATGAGTTGCTTCAGACTGAAGTGCTAAAAGGTATTTTAAATGAGATTGAGGCAGTAGACATGTCGCAGCCTCCAGCTTATTCTACCACCTTTTTACACAGAAAGATACGGCAATTATTAGGGAAAGACCCTTTTAAAGATATAAAGTCAGAATATAATCAAATAGCGCTTAAATTATACCCTGAACTAAAAAAAACAGTGGACAAAAGCGTTGATCCTCTATGGACAGCAGCAAGACTTGCCATTGCCGGAAATGTTATAGACTTCGGCATATTTACATCAGTTGATATCATCGGAACAATTGACAGGGCATTGCACAATCCCATAACCGTTGATGAATATAAGGCATTTAAAAATGCTACCGATAAAAATTCTGAAATCCTTTATTTGCTTGACAATGCCGGAGAGATATTATTTGACAGAATCCTTATCGAAGTTTTGACAGAAAGAGGCAAAAAGGTTACAGCAGTTGTCAAAGGCGAGGCTGTATTAAATGATTCAACAATTGAAGATGCTGAAGATGTCGGACTAACAAATGTCTGTGAGGTTATTGACAATGGTTCTGACTGCGTCGGCACTATACTGGAGTGGACATCGCCTGAATTTAATGAAATATTTAGTCATGCAGCCTTGATAATAAGCAAAGGCCAGGGCAATTTTGAAACCCTGTGGCGCACCAGCCATGCAGCCGGAAAAGAAATATTCTTTCTATTTCAATCAAAATGTGATGTGGTGTCAAAAGAACTCGGGATTTCAAAGGGTTCGATGCTTTTAATGGATTCCTTCTCAAAGACTTAAGGAATTATAAAAGCTTATGGAACAATAAAAAAACTTAACTGCCCTGAAAACCTAAAAACCTTGACATTTATGCAGTCATTAATTATGATAGCATATTATTTTAGAGCAGCAGAGCAGCAGAGCAGTAGTTAAAGTAAGGAAAATAATTTATTCCTTATTAAAGACTGCTTCTCTACTGGTCTATTTTAATAGCTTTAGAAAGGAGAAAATATTAATAATGAAAAAGTTGCTTTTGCCCTCTCTGCTTACAATTGTGCTGCACGGCATATTTGCAGTGCCAGCCTTAGCTGCAGATAAGCCAACAATTCTTGGCGCATTATTTCCAGGCATACCGTCTTATGTTTTATATTCGTGGCTTGCAATGATTTTATTAATTGGCGCATCTTTGGTTGTAAGGAACAGACTTAGTCTTATACCAGCCGGTTTTCAAAATGTAATGGAGGCATTTGCTGATTTTTTCATAAATTTTTCTAGGTCCAATATCGGTCATCACTGGGGAGACAAATTTTATCCCCTTATAGGGACAATCTTTCTTTATATCCTTACCTGTAATTTAATGGGACTAATTCCAGGCTTTGATAAACCAACAGGCAATATAAATATGACTGCTTCAATAGCTGTGCCAGTATTTTTGATTTATCAGTTTTACGGGCTTAAGGTGCATGGGATAAAATATATCAACCATTTTCTTGGTCCAATTAGGTCTATATATGCACTGCCACTAATGATACTCATGTTTTTTATTGAACTTATTAGTCACCTTGTAAGGCCTATAACTCTTTCTGTTAGGCTTTTTGGTAATATGATGGCAAAAACTAAACTCATGATTATATTGGGCATTTTGGCGCCTGCTATAATACCTATTGCTATTTTAGCACTTGGCGTACTGGTGGGCATAGTGCAGGCATTTGTATTTACCTTGCTGACTACACTATATCTTGCTGGTGCGGTTGAGGAGTCGCATTAGTAAAATTTTTTAAAGAAAGGAGGAGTCTGGATATGAAAAAGCTGATTGCACTAACATTGTTAACATTTGCTGTGCTTGCTGTATTTACGCCGACTGCCTTTGCTGAAGAGGCTGCGAATGTACAAATTGCAAAGCTTGGCTATTACGGAATGGCTGTTCTTGCTTCAGGCATTGCTATTGGCATTGCTGCTTTTGGAGTAGGAATTGGCATGGGTTTGGGATTGAAGGCAGCGTCAGAAGGCGTTGCAAGAAACCCAGGAGCATCTGGCAAGATTACAACAACTCTTATAATTGGACTTGCGCTGTTAGAGTCTCTTGCTATTTATGCCCTTGTTGTAGTTCTTATTGTTTTATTTGTAAATCCTTTTGGTATTTAATCTTACTATTACTAATACTAAACAGCCGAGTGCTTAGCAAGATTGGCACTCGGCTTAACTATTATTTCTATAAAAAGATGATTTATACTTCTCTGGATTGAAAGGCAAAAGCCTCACTATTTTACAGTTCGGAAATCTTTTTTTTATCTCATCTTCTGATATCCGCTGGTCATACCCAAGTGCAATAACATCAGGTTCAAGCTCTTTAAGTATCTGAAATAAATCAGTGTCGAGATTCCCTAAAATCACAAAATCCGGCACTTCTGTATTTTCGACATCATTCCTTCTTTGTCTTTCATCGCGTGTGGGCAAAAAGCCCTTTATCCTTTTAACTGTCTCGTCCCGTGCAATAATAACTATCAGTTCATCCCCGAAGGTCTTTGCCTGCCTTAAAAAATTGATATGCCCGGGATGCAGGTGGTCAAAAGTGCCGGCACAAACTACCTTAACCTTCTTCATATATTTAATAATACCAGAACCATAATCCATAATGAAACTTTCTGATGTACGGCATAATCCGCAAGCAAGGCAAGGGGTCCCCAAAAATCCCCCTCCCCTTGCGGGAGGGGGCGAGGGGGAGTGGTAACCTTAAAGGTGAATTATTCACCCCCACCCTATCCCTCCCCCGTCAATGGGGAGGGAATCAAGAGAGTCTCTCCC
>DBNT01000099.1 GCA_002299835.1 Nitrospiraceae bacterium UBA665
ATAAATAATCTTATCGCATCGATAAAGGCTTTGAAGCCGTGCCTGCTTTGCTTGATTACGGATTATGGATTTGACTTTACAGACACCGAAAAATTATAATTTTAGTTCAAGCTGTTAAACGGAGGTTGGAAATGGGTGGAGCATATACGACATACCGTCCGCATAAAATTAAAAGGAAGAGAGATCATGGGTTTTTAAGCCGTATGGGCACAAGCGGAGGCCAAAGAGTTTTAAAAAGAAGAAGGCTAAAAGGAAGAAAACGGCTATCTGCATAGAATCTCTATGAAAAGCCTGCTGATTTTATTGATTAAGCTGTATAAATATTTGATTTCGCCTGTTTTGCCACCGAGTTGCAGATTTATGCCGTCATGCTCGGAATATTCTATAGAAGCAATAAAAAAATACGGGGCCTTCAAGGGCGGATACCTTTCATTTAGAAGAATTGTAAAATGCAATCCTTTTCATCCGGGCGGATACGACCCCGTGTAATTGAGTTAAATGGAAAAAAGAGTCCTCATAGCAATAATACTTTCTATAGTCATACTGATAGGCTATCAGTATATCATCACTACAATTATGCCGCCTCCTGCAGAACAGCCTGTGCAGGCGCCTGTTATAGAAACAAAGGAACCAGCAATACCAAAGGCTGCTCCTGTAATCCCTGTGCCAAAGATTACTGCTCCTTTAGATGAAAGAGAGATACGAATAGAAACCGATCTTTACGAGGCTACCTTTACATCCAGAGGCGGTACTATAAAGAGCATCAAATTAAAGAAACATCTTGACAGAGACGGAAGACCGATTGTATTAAAGGGGGATGAAGCGATTTTGCCTTTGTCAATAGGAACAGATAAAGGATTTCAGTTTGCCAATGTAAACTTTTCAGTAATAAAAGGAAGCGATATAAAGCTTGGCCCTGGCCTAAAAACTGCTACTTTAATTTTTGAATACGCAACTGAAAAATATTCTATCAGACGAACTTATACCCTTTATAATGACGACTATGGAATAGATTTAAAAGATGAAGTCATAGGCTTAAACTCTTACTGGATAACTCTCGGAAAGAACTTCGGTATTTTTGATAGAAGTGCTGAGTTCGGTGTTCATATTGGCACTGTTATACTTAAACACGCCGACAAAATGAATTTTACAGCTAATGATCTGAAAGAGCCGAGAAGTTTCAGAGAAGGCATAAGATGGATTGCGCAAAAAGATAAATATTTCTTTTCAGCCATTGTTCCAAAAAACCCAATAGAGTCTGTTAGTGCATGGGCTATAAATAACGATGCGCTTGTTGCCTTTAAAATGCCTGCCGGTGTTAATAATTACTTTATATATGCTGGCCCACAGGAATATGACAGATTAAAAAAATTCGGCTATGGACTTGAGCACATTGTTGACTTTGGATTTTTTTCTTTTCTGGCAATGCCTCTTTTTTGGCTGCTGAAGCTGTTTTACAGCGCATTTCATAACTACGGCATTGCAATTATCATGCTAACCATTATTGCAAGGATTCCTTTTGTGCCACTTATAAACAAGGGGCAAAAGTCTATGAAGAAGCTGCAAGACCTACAGCCGAAAATGACTGAAATAAGAGAAAGACACAAAAAAGACCCTCAAAAGATGCAGAAAGAACTTATGGAATTATACAAGAAAAGTAAGGTAAACCCTATGGGTGGATGCCTGCCAATACTTTTACAGATACCTGTCTTTTTTGCGCTGTATAAGGTGCTTCTGATTGCAATAGAATTAAGGGGCGCTCCGTTTATGTTATGGATACAGGATCTCTCGGTGAGAGATCCGTATTACATTCTGCCAATAATTATGGGAGCAACCATGGTAATACAGCAAAAAATGACCCCGTCTGCTATGGATCCGACACAGCAGAAGATAATGATGATATTGCCTGTAATATTTACATTTCTGTTTTTGACATTTCCATCTGGTCTTGTGCTTTACTGGCTTGTAAACAATGTTTTAAGCATTATGCAGCAGTTTTATGTGAATAAAAAACTGGCAAAACAGCCTTCAGTGTAACGTTCAAGGCTAAAAGAAGTGCGAAGCATTTGCCAATATTCTTCCCTTTTAGCCTGCTGTTAGGCGAAGGGACAAGCGATAATCCTTTTACTTTAATTCCCATTCCTCATGAAAAGCCTTTTTGAAATTTCGTGAAGCATGTAATACAGCTAATATTTCAACATCTTCATCGCCTGTAATTCTATAGACTATCCTATAATTTTGATAAATGACCTCTCTGAAACCATAATTTTTAAGCTCTAGGACAATACGACCAATACGAGGCATTGTTTCAAGTTTTATAGCAGCCTTGATAATAGACCGTATAAAGCGTGTTGCATGGGCTTTAGAATCTCTGGCAATATATTCATGGATTGTTTGCAAATGACTGCTCGCTTTTTCAGTCCATTTTATTTTGCCCATGTCTCAACTCTTGTGAGTAATTCTTCTGTGGTCAACAACCTCCCAGCTTCAGCATCCTTTAGTCCCTCTAAAACCTGAGCAACAAAGTTTATTTCATACATTATATCCTCCAATGAACACTCATCAGGCAACCGTTTTATAGTCTCAATAGCGACTTCTTTTAGTTGTGCCATTTAAACACCTCCTTGCAACCTATAGTATATCAAATCAGATATTTATATCGCTTGCTCTTTCGCCTAACTTGTTTGCATACGAACTAAGTTCGTATATACCCCTAAATTTGGGGTTGCAGACGAACCTGTTTCGTATATCCTGATTCTGGCTGTATTTTCTTAAGAGGAGTTCATGGCGGAGGTCTTCAAAATTATACCCCTCACCCTTACCCTCTCCCGCAAGGGGAGAGGGAATAAGATGGGAAGGCTCTCCCGCAAGGGGAGAGGGAATAAGATGGGAAGGCTCTCCCGCAAGGGGAGAGGGGACTTCTTTTGTTTTTCTAAACGGAGAATTATGGGGTTGCTTCGACTTTTCGGGTCTTGCAATGACATCAGAAGAAGGCTTAGGTTTCAATGCAGGGTGTATCTGAATTTCTTCATTTTTAAGAACTTCTAAAATCTTCTCTAATATTCCGTTAGAATTCGGGAAGCTCCAGTGTTTTCCTTCTGTATGCCATCTGCGGTCTGAAATAGTTTTAACTTTTACTACAAATTCAGGCTTATAAGAAAAGGCAACTGTTATCTTGCCAGAACTGTTTTTACTTATAGCTATCCCTTTCATAGTAAAGAGTATATCAAATCATCTGTTCATTATCAACTTTTTTCTGAAAATTCAACCATTTGTTATAATAAATAACTATGAACTTTCTTGACGACACTATAGCAGCTATATCCACGCCTCCGGGTGAAGGCGGAATAGGGATTGTTCGCTGTAGCGGAAAAGATGCTATCACCATTACAGACCAGTTTTTTTTCTCTCCAAAAGGCAAAAAATTAGGAGATGCAAAATCCCATACCATTATTTACGGATTTATTGTTGATCCAAAAACCGGTGAGAAGATTGACGAGGTGCTTGTGAGCATAATGAGGGCGCCGATGACCTACACAAAAGAGGATGTTGTAGAGATTAATTGCCATGGAGGGATGCTTCCTGTCAGAAAGACTCTGCAACTCTGCCTGAAAGGCGGCGCAAGGCTTGCAGAGCCGGGAGAATTTACAAAAAGGGCGTTTTTAAACGGTAGAATTGATCTGTCACAGGCAGAGGCTGTTATTGATATTATAAGGGCAAAAACAGAACAGGCTGAAAAACTTGCATTACAACAATTAGACGGAAGTCTATCCGCAAAGATAACAGAATTCATTGATAGAGCCATAAATATTTGTGCACACATAGAGGCTTGTATTGATTTTTCTGAAGATGAGATAGACACAATGACAAAAGACGAAATGGCCATGTCAATGCAGACTCTAAAAGATGAACTGATGATGCTCGCACAGAGTTATGACCATGGAAGGTTGTTTAGAGAAGGTGTTTCCGCAGCAATTGTAGGCAAACCCAATGTCGGCAAGTCATCACTTCTTAATGCCTTACTCCAGAAGGATAGGGCTATAGTTACGGAGATGCCCGGCACAACAAGGGATGTAATAGAGGACTGTCTTAACATTAACGGACTACCGCTTATTATAATGGACACTGCAGGCATAAGGGAAACCCATGACCTTGCTGAAATGGAAGGAGTAAAGAGAAGCCTCAAAGCTATAGACAGCGCCGATATAGTGCTTGCAGTGATGGATGCAAGCAGGCCATTTGATGAGGCTGATAAAGAGGTAATAGAAAGAGTGAAAGATAAAAGGGCGGTAATTATAATTAATAAATCTGATATAAAAAGCCCGGACTTCAC
This sequence comes from Nitrospiraceae bacterium UBA665, assembly GCA_002299835.1. GTDB lineage: Bacteria > Nitrospirota > Thermodesulfovibrionia > Thermodesulfovibrionales > Dissulfurispiraceae > UBA665. Next base: position 4,334 of record DBNT01000099.1, read on the forward strand.
CTTTTCATCACCGGATTTTAGCCCCTGTCCTGTTGTTAATGTTTCTGCCTTAAAAGGTGATGGACTTGATGAGTTAAAAAATGCAGTCTATTCACTTTGCATATCACCCTGCGCCAGATGCAGTCCGCCCAGATGCAGTCCGGAGGGTGTGCTGATTACGAACATAAGGCACCGCCTCTCTATAGAGAAGGCTGCAATCTCGCTTGGCATTGCAATAGAAGACTTTGAGCATGACAAACCGCTTGAAGTCATTGCCATTTCACTAATGGAGTCCCTCGACTCCCTCGGCGAGATTAAAGGCACTGTAAGCACCGAAGATATTCTGAATAAGATATTTAGCGAATTCTGTATCGGAAAATAGAATAGACTATAGCCTAAAATAATTAAATTATTTTTCCGGCTGCGCAAAGCTTATTTTCGATAAGGCTTCCTTGTTTATTTCTACCTTATATTTTTTTTCAAGGTCTTTTAATAAGTTATCAAAACCTTCTCTCTGCCTTTTGGCAATTATGCTCTGCCTGATAAACTCCTTTGCTTTTTCAAACTCTGCAATTGGACCTTTTGCATCAGTTACCTTAAGTATCTGAAAGCCGTCCTTAACCCTTATGGGCATGCTCACCTCGCCTTTTCTTAAAGAAAATGCGATTTCCTCTACTTCTGGCATCAGATCGCCTCTTTTAAAAGCACCGAGTCTTCCCTCTGACTTTGAGGTAGCTTTATCAATAGACATTTCAGCAGCAATATGCCCGAAATTATCGCCCTTCTGAAGCCTTTCATACACCTTCTTTGCATCTTCTTCGGTTTTAACAATAATATGGCTCAATCTCACCTGATTGGTCATCATGAACTCATGTTTATTTTTTTCATAGTAATCTTTCATGTCCTGTTCTGTTACTTTTGCAGATGCCTCCATTTCCTGCTCAAGAAGCTTATTTATGAGAGTAATCTTTTTAAACTCCTCTACTTTTCTCTCAAATTCCTTATTTTTGTCCAGTCCTCTTTTTTTTGCTTCAATATAGAGCATCTCTTTTTTGACTAGTTCATCAATAAACCTCTCTATTCCCTCTTGCCCCTTGAAGAATTCTCTGGCTACGTTGGGAAGGTTTTCCATCTCATTTATGACATCTTCTTTTGTAATTGATACCCCGTCTATTTTTGCAACATAGGCGCCTTTCTGCCCGTCGTCCTTGGCGCAGGAGGCAATAAAAATGACAGCCACCACCGCCAGCAAAAGCTTTTTCATCTGTTTTTTCATCTGTTTAGGCTCCTTAATTATTCAGATTTTCGTTAATGTAACATATATTGGCAGTAAAAGTAAAAATCATAACCATAATCCGTAATCAAGCAAAAGCAGGGGTCCCCAAAAAACCCCTCCCCTTGCGCCTGCCTGCGCCTGCCTGTGCGTTGCACGCAGACAGGGGAGGGGTCAAGGGAGAGGGAGCAGTTTTAGAATTTCTAAATCAGGATTTGAGTAAAATAAACAAATAGTAATTGGCTACGGATTATGGTATAGTAACTATCTCATAATATTACGATGTAATATCGACAGAGTAAAAACTGCATTTGGAGGTTTGGCATGGAAGGGTTTATTGATTTTATTGGTATGTTTATTGGCCAATTACAAAGCCCTACTTTGGCTTTTTTAATTGCCGGCATGATTATCGCTGCCCTTAACAGTCAACTGCGCATACCAGACGCTATTTACCAATTTTGCGTGTTTATGCTTTTAATGAGAATCGGCTTAAATGCTGGCATAGGGATTAGAGAAGCAAATATTGTGGATATGTTACTGCCAATCGTTTTTTGTATAATTCTGGGGATTGGCATTGTTTTACTGGGTTCAATTACTTTAGCCCGGCTTCCGGGAATAAGGAAAGATGATGCCCTTGCTACCGCTGGACTATTTGGCGCGGTGAGTGGCTCTACCTTAATGGCCGGAATGATGGCACTGGAAGATGAAGGTGTTTTTTATGAGGCTTGGGTGCCAGCGCTATACCCCTTTATGGATACTCCAGCCTTAGTTACGGCAATTATTTTAGCTAACTTGTATCTAAATAAGGGAAAAAATGGCACTGGCACTAAGGTTGCCATTTGGCCGATAATCAAAGAGAGTCTTCAGGGAATGGCGGTAACAGCTTTGCTTTTAGGTGTCGCACTAGGGTTATTTACCAGACCGGAGGGAGTTTTTGAGGAGTTTTATGACCCACTTTTTCGTGGTTTTTTAACGATATTAATGTTAGTCTTAGGCATGGATGCATACATGCGCTTAAAGGAACTGACGAAGGTCGCGCAGTGGTATATTGCTTACGCTATTATAGGTCCGGTTGTGCACGGCTTTATAGGTTTTGGATTGGGCTATATTGCTCACTTGCTTATCGGCTTTAGTCCTGGAGGCGTAATTTTATTAGCAGTTATAGCTGCTTCAAACTCTGATATCTCTGGTCCACCTACTCTTCGCGCAGGAATACCTACTGCTAATCCTTCGGCTTATATCGGGCCCTCAACAGGCGTGGGCACGCCAGTAGCGATTGGTATTTGTATCCCGCTTTTTCTGGCACTGGGCAAAGTGGTCTTTGATTTTTAGGAGGGAGGAAATTTGCTAAACTACAGTATAATAATAAAGGTAATAGTTATCAGTCTATATTGATTGTTTTAAGGATGACATAAAATCGTTTCTAATTAAATCTTAATGAGGAGGTGCAGCATGGAACTTACAGAACTGCAAAAAGTAGTGATTGTTACAGAGACTATAATTAAAGACAAGATATTAAAACACATTACCTCCATGGGGGCAAAGGGTTACACAATTGACACTGTTTGTGGCAAAGGAGAAAGAGGCATAAGAGGTGATAATGTTATTTCACCGGGTGATTTTTCAAGAAATATAAAGGTTGAGATAATTACTACAAAGGAGATTGCAGAAAAAATAGCATCTTCTGTTATAGACAGCTTTTTTAAAAACTATGCTGGAATAGTTTACATAGAAGATGTCCGGGTTGTAAGGGCAAAAAAATTTGAATAATTGTTAGTAATTATTCGGGGCATTGCTACTTAACATTACGGGAACAATGCTTGTGATTGCAGTGCAATTGTCTCTTTAAATCCAATCATTATATTCATGTTTTGCACAGCTTGCCCTGACGCACCTTTTACAAGATTGTCTATTGCAGAGACAACAATCAATGTATTTGTGCGATTGTTTATCTTAAGCCCGATATCAACGAAGTTGCTGCCGCGGACATTTTTTGTATTTGGAAATACACCCTCATCAAGGACATTTACAAAAGGCTCTGCATCATAGTATTTTTTATAAACCGAGATTATCTCAGCAGTTTCAAGTTTTTTTAGCATCTTTGCATACATTGTTGAAATTATCCCCCTGTCCATAGGAACAAGATGCGGTGTGAAGTTTATTTTTATCTTTTTTCCAGCAATTTTAGATAATTCCTGCTCTATTTCAGGCGTATGGCGGTGGACAGCAATACCATATGCCTTAAAGCCCTCATTCACCTCACAATATGAAAAATCAATATTTGTCTTACGGCCTGCGCCAGATGTGCCTGATTTAGAATCTATCACAATATTTTCAATATCAACCATACCTTCTTTAATTGCAGGATACAATCCTAAAATAGCGCTTGTAGGATAACATCCGGGATTAGCAATAAGATTAGCATTTTTTATCTTCTCACGATGAAATTCAGGCAATCCGTAAACAGCCTGTTTAAGAGTATCTGCATAGTTATGAGGTGTCTTATACCACTCTTCATAAACAACAGGGTCAGATAAGCGATAGTCTGCGGAGAGGTCTATAATCTTTTTGCCATTCTTAAAAAAATAATCTACTGCTTCCTGAGATGCGCCGTGCGGCAGCGCCATAAAAAATACATCTGCTTTTTGGAGAATCTTTTCTTTATCCAAAGACTCATAAATAAAGTTACAATACTTATGAAGATGTGGAAATAGAGCCGTAACCTTCTTGCCGGCCGATTTTTCAGAGGTAATAAGAGTTACCTCAACTTCAGGATGTCCGGAAAGGATACGCAGAAGCTCTGCGCCAGTATAGCCACTACCGCCGCAAATCGCTACTTTTATCATAGTTTCACCTGCCTAAAAACCGAAAGCCCGTTTAAAAAACGGGCTTTCGGTTATATTAACAATAAGCAAACCGTATCTATTACCTCTTGGAGAACTGGAATCTCTTCCTTGCACCCTTCTGCCCGTATTTTTTTCTCTCCACTTCCCTCGGATCCCTTGTCAAAAGCCCTTCCTTCTTAAGCTTTGTCTTCAGATCAGCATCAACCGTAACAAGCGCCCTGGCAATTCCGTGCCTCAATGCGCCTGCCTGCCCGCTTAAACCGCCGCCTATAACACTGGCTTCAACATCATACCTGCCAATTACACCTGCAACCTGAAAAGGTTGCCTGACAATCATTCTCAGAGTCTCTCTGGGAAAGTAAGATTCAATCTCTACTTTATTTACTGTAATTTTGCCTTTTCCAGGAATAATGGCAACCCTTGCTACTGATCTTTTTCTTCTGCCTGTTGCGTTATGCTTAATTAAGGTCATTTTTATTTACTCCTAATATACCTTTATTTTTAAGTTTTAAAGGGTTATATCCCTTTGTAATTTCAATGAATTCAGGCTTTTGGGCAGCGTGATCATGTTTTTGCCCGCGATATACCTTTAATTTCTTAAACATATCCCTGCCAAGCCTATTCTTCGGAAGCATTCCCCATACTGCATCCCTTATTACATTTTCCGGCTCCTTATCCAGTCTATCTTTCAAAGTCTTTTCTTTAATGCTCCCTATATACCCTGTATGATGGTAATAGACCTTATCCGTAAGTTTTTTGCCGGTAACCCTTACTTTTTCAGCGTTAATAACAATAACAAAATCGCCTGTATCTGCATTAGGTGTAAATTGGGGCTTGTGCTTGCCGCGAAGGTAAGTTGCAATACGGCAACTCATCCTTCCCAAAACCTGATCCCTTGCATCAACAATATACCATTTGCGCTCAGCATCTTCCTTTTTTGTGAATTTAGTCTTCATCTATGCACCCCTTTTATAAATTAAAAAATGCAAAATGTAAAAATCAAAACTATGAAGTATTTACAATAATGAAAAATGAATGAATTTGTCAATAACCCGCGTTAGATAATTAAAAATGTCCGTGAAATAACACTGGTTAGATAAAAATTAATGTTCGTGAAATACTCTATCCTGATAGGGACAAAAAACTTTATCAGGAGGAAAAAATTTAATGGACAAGGAGTTTTATAAGGTAACTATTTCAACATCATCAATAACCTTCAGGCGAATCCTTTGTATTCTTGCCACTCCATTCTCTCATGGTGCAATTTCATCCCGATAAGCTGTCATCGCTACGCTCTGACAGCTTATCGTTCAAGCACAAACGAAGTGCAATAGCATTTGTGACCTTGCGTTTGTGCTGTGTCAGGCGATGCGTGCCACCTTTTTTGGTTTTCTTAAATGGCCGAATTTTTTAGCCAAAAGCTCCATTTGCTCCTTTTCTGAGAGCGACGACAACTTCTGTTCGGCTTCTTTCTGTAATCTTCGTTTCATTTCTACAGCATCAAATTTTTTAGCCTTCACGGTCAATTTTTCCTCTGTTCCTTTTCCCATAATGTCTTTAGGTCCCGTTTCCCATGAATAAGACCTAAAATATCAACACGAGATTCTTCAATGCGATAAATAAGACGATAATCTTTAATGAAAAGTTCACGGATAGAAGGATTTGACAATTCAGGAACGATGCGACCGCGTTCTGAAAGCTCATTGAGGGAACGACTTGCTTCACGCATTTCTAATACAAATGATGCTGCATAGAAAGAAGAATCTCTTGCGATATAGTCAGCAATCGCTTCAATATCAGCAGTGGCTTCAAAAGACCAAATTACCTTTCGAGCCATTTTGACATCTTTTTCTCAACTTCTTCTTGTGTGTAAATTCGTCCCTCCTCTATATCCTTCAACCCTTGCTCAATTTTTTGAAGAACATAAAGATGATATTGAATATCCTCCAATGTGCAATTATCCGGCAAACGATTGAGGAGATCGCTTACCTCTTGCTTGGTTTTCTGCATTTTTGCCCCCTTTTTATCTTAATTATACAAAATTGACCGCGAATTTTGCCTAACGTTCTTGGTGCAAAAGAAGCCTGAAGGGTTTGGACGTTAGTCTTTTCCGCCATGTTAGCTGTCTGTTGCGGGCATTCTTAAAATAAATCCGTTCAATTTTCCTTCAAATGCTAAAAAGCAAGACCTGACCCCTTATGTCGCTTGTTACCTATAAATCAAATTAAAGAGTTTATTAGCAGAAGCTCTATCTAAATCTTTAAGAATCTTATATTGATCCAGTGCAGCCCCCCTGTCTCCAATTGCCAAATAAATCAAACCAAGATTGAAGTGCGCATCTACATAATCAGGCTTTATACGAATTGCTTGCTTGTAGGCTTCTATTGCTTCTGTAAAGCGGCCAAGCCTGCCATAAGCCACTCCCAGATTGAGGTGCGCCTCTGCATCATCAGGCTTTATACGAATTGCTTGCTTATAGGATTTTATTGCTTCTGTCCAGCGGCCAAGACTGTCATAAGACAAACCAAGATTGTAGTGCGCCAATGCAAAATCAGG
>DBNT01000102.1 GCA_002299835.1 Nitrospiraceae bacterium UBA665
GCGATACCTTAAAGCCGAACCGTCCTACCGTTTAAGGGCAACTTCAGTATCACCTTTTACATTCAGCAAAAAAACAGGCATATAAATAATCTTATCGCATCGCTAAAGGCTTTGATGCCATGCCTGCTTTGCTTGATTACAGATTATGGTCCGAATTGCCTCATCTAAAATCTTGATGATGCAATGGGGCTTTTTCTGCATGAGATGCCAGACCAGAGACCAGATAGGTATGGATATATTTTATCAACTTTTGAAACATCTCATAAGGATTATGCATTCCTTTTACATCTACCCATTGAATGCCTTCCTCTTTCTTAAACCATGTAAATTGTCTCTTGGCATAATTCCTCGACCTTTTTTTCACAAGGGCTATAGCCTCATCAAGACTGATCTCTCCATATAGATACATTGCGATCTCTTTATATCCAATTGCCTGCAACGAAGACAGTGATGAGTGATGAGTGATGAGTGATGAGTTAGTCAACTGCTTATTTATTATATCAATTACTTTCTTTACTTCATCAACAAGCCCTTGTTCAATCATCTTATCAACTCTTTGCTCTATCATACTATAAAGCTCTTTTCTGTCTCTTGAAATGCCTATTTTTATAAATTCATAAGGCAATGGCTGGGTTAACAACTGATGCATTTCGGACATGGTGCTTTTGGTCTTTAAGCAGACCTCCAATGCCCTTACAATTCTTCTTATGTCTGAAGACACTATCTTTGAGGCAGCCACCGGATCGAGGGATTTAAGGTATTTGCATAAATATCCTGGTAACTGCTCCTCTTTTTGGAGCAATCTATTTCGCAAATCCCAGTCTGCAGAAGGGCCTTTAAAAATTCCTCTCGTCATAGCCTTTATATAAAGCCCTGTTCCTCCGACAATTATCGGTATTCTGTTTGAATCATGCAGATTGGCAATTATCGGCTGGACATTCTTTATGTATTCACCCGTGCTGTAAAGCTCCCATGGCTCTACAATGTCTATCATATGGTGCTTTACCATTTGCCTTTCTTCTTTGGACGGCTTGGCCGTGCCGATGTCCATATGCCTGTAAATTTGCATAGAGTCAGAGCTTATGATTTCTGTTTTCAGATGCCTTGCAAGGAGTATGGATGCCTTTGTTTTTCCCACACCTGTGGGGCCAAGAAGGATGATTACTTTTTTCATGGAAATTATTATAATAAAAGTTTATAATATTTAGCTTAAACCGGTTAACGGCAGTAACGAGTCCGCCGTAACGATTAACACTTGAAGTGTCAAAGAGTCAGAGCGTCAGAGACTTTGACACTTTGATGCTGGATGGAGGGCTTATGCAGATTAAAGGTAGTGTTTGGAAATTTGGTGATAATATAGATACCGATGCAATTATACCTGCGCGATACCTTAATACATCTGACCCCGATGAGCTTGCAAAGCATGTAATGGAGGATGCAGATAAAGAATTTCCAAATAAGGTAAAAGCCGGGGATATTATTATTGCAGGCAAAAATTTCGGCTGCGGCTCTTCCAGAGAACACGCCCCGATTGCCATAAAGGCTGCTGGCATTCAGGCAGTTATTGCAAAGAGTTTTGCACGGATTTTTTACCGTAATTCATTTAATATAGGACTTCCGATATTTGAATCTGAAGCAGCATCTGAAAAAATTAAAGAGGGTGATATTGTTGAGATAGAAGCTGATAAAGGCATTATTACAAACCTCTCAACAGGTCAACAATATACGGCAAAACCAATACCTCCATTCATGCAGGAGTTAATAGCTGCCGGAGGCCTGATTGAATGGACAAAGAAAAAAGTGCTTGCCAAAGGAGTGAAGGCATGAACAAGATTTACAACATTGCAGTAATACCCGGAGACGGCACAGGGCCAGAGGTAATTGCCGAAGGAGTGAAAGTCCTCAAAACTGCCTCGGCACGATTTGGTTTTAAGCTTAACCTGAATTATTACGATTTTGGCGGCGACAGATATTTAAAAACAGGCGAAACCCTTCCTGAAGGCGCTATAGATGAACTCAGAAAATACGACGCCATTTATTTGGGGGCTATCGGACATCCTGATGTTAAGCCCGGAGTTTTAGAAAAAGGAATTTTGCTGAGACTTAGGTTTGAATTAGACCAGTATGTGAACATGAGACCCGTAAAGCTTTATCCGGGTGTGGAGTGCCCTCTTAAAGACAAAGGTCCCGAGCACATAGATTTTGTTGTGGTCAGGGAGAACACAGAAGGGCTTTATACAGGCGCTGGCGGGGTTCTGAAAAAAGGAACATTAGACGAAGTGGCTGTTCAGGAGTCGATAAATACGAGAAAGGGCGTTGAGCGCTGCATACGGTATGCCTTTGAGTATTGTAAAAAGAGGCATAAGATGAATAAGCTTACGCTTTGCGGAAAGACCAATGTCCTTACATATGCCTTTGATTTATGGGAAAGGACATTTTATGAGGTTGCAAAGGAATATCCTGAAATAAAAGTAGATTATGCACATGTTGATGCTATAACTATGTGGTTTATAAAAAATCCAGAATGGTTTGATGTAATAGTTACAGACAATATGTTCGGTGATATTATCACCGATTTAGGGGCAATGATACAAGGCGGCATGGGCATTGCCGCAGGAGGGAATATAAACCCCGAAGGGGTTTCCATGTTTGAGCCTATCGGGGGTTCTGCACCTAAATATAAAGGCAAAAATATTATTAATCCGCTTGCTGCAATATGCGCAGGAGGCATGATGATGGAGCATTTAGGACAAGACAGGGCTAGTAAGACCATTGAAAAAGCTGTAATGGAAGTGACAGAAAACCATATCAAGAGCCTTGCAGCAGGAAAGATGGGGCTTTCAACTACAGAAGTCGGGGATATAGTTGCAAAGTATGTAACTGTAGTTTAGCAAAAATTTATAACTTATTTAAAAATAGTGTTTTTAATGTCAGGCGAGACGCCTGACCAAAGCTTAAAATTTGCTAAACTACAGTATGTAACAGAGATAAAGGAGTGAATTGAGATGCTAAAGAAAAAGGAAGAGTATGTTGTAGCCGTTGTGGGCGCAACAGGAGCAGTCGGCAATGAAATGATTGCCATTCTTGAGGAAAGAAAATTTCCTGTAGAAAAACTTAGGCTTTTTGCATCCGAGAGATCTGAGGGCAAAACACTTGAGTTTCAGGGCAGCGAAATACCGGTAGAATCTTTGAACGAAGAGTCTTTTAAGGGAATAGACATCGCATTGTTTTCAGCAGGGGCTGAAAGGTCCAAGACATGGGCGCCTGTTGCAGCAAAATCAGGATGTGTTGTAATAGACAATTCGAGCCAGTGGAGAATGGACCCTGAAGTGCCTCTTGTTGTTCCAGAGGTAAATGCACATGATCTTAAGCAGCATAAGGGGATTATCGCAAATCCAAACTGCTCAACAATACAGATGGTTGTTGCACTAAAGCCTATACACAATGCTGCAAAAATAAAGAGGGTTGTGGTTACCACATTTCAAGCAGTATCCGGAACAGGCAAAAAGGCAATGGATGAGCTTTTAGAGCAGACAACAGACATGTTGAACTTCAGGGAGATACAGAGAAATGTCTATCCTCATCAGATAGCTTTTAATGTGCTGCCGCATATAGACAAATTTCTTGAAAACGGCTATACAAAGGAAGAAATGAAAATGGTCAATGAGACAAAAAAGATTATGGGCGATGACTCCATAAGGGTAACAGCCACAACAGTAAGGGTGCCAGTTTTCAGAGGCCATTCAGAGTCCCTGAATATAGAGACCGAAAAAAGGCTTTCGGCTAACGAGGTGCGCTCCCTGCTTGCAAAAGCGCCGGGGATTGTTGTCTTTGATACCCCTGAAAAGAATATTTATCCGCTCCCTATAGATGTTTCAGGAAAAGACCTTGTGTATGTCGGAAGGATACGTGAAGACGAGTCAATACAAAGCGGTATAAATATGTGGATTGTGTCTGACAATCTGAGGAAAGGCGCAGCATTGAATGCAGTGCAGATAGCAGAGGAACTGATAAAGCAAGCATCAAGTATCATAGTTTCAGAGCATCAAAGACTTTGACACTTTGATACTTTGATACTTTGATACTTTTTGACACTAAACTAATGGAGGTGCAGCATGGGAAATGGCAGAAATTATGTATTTACCTCCGAGTCCGTAACAGAAGGGCATCCGGATAAGATTGCCGACCAGGTATCAGATGCGATACTGGATGCCATTATAGCCAAGGACCCGGTATCGAGGGTTGCATGTGAAACAATTGTTACTACAGGTCTTGCTTTTGTTGCAGGCGAAATTACCACATCATGTTATGTGGATATACCTTCCATAGTAAGAGAGACCATAAAGGACATAGGCTATACAAGGGCAAAGTATGGGTTTGATTATGAGACATGCGCTGTTATTACATCAATTCATGAACAATCTTCAGATATAGCAATGGGAGTTGATATAGGCGGTGCAGGTGATCAAGGACTCATGTTCGGTTTTGCTTGTGATGAGACCCCAGAACTTATGCCAATGCCTATTATGCTTGCTCATAAACTCACAATGAGGCTTACTGAAGCAAGAAAAAAAGATGTTTTAGGTTATTTAAGGCCTGATGGCAAATCACAGGTTACCATTGAGTACAGAGATGGAAAACCCTTCAGGATTAAGACAATAGTTGTTTCATCACAGCATAGCCCAGATATTACGCTTAAAGAAATGAGGGAAGATATTATTGAGAAGGTTATAAAACCGGTTATCCCGCGTGAACTACTTGATGAAGAAAATATTATATATCATATAAATCCCACGGGCAGGTTTGTTATAGGCGGACCTATGGGTGATACAGGTCTTACTGGAAGAAAAATAATTGTTGACACATACGGAGGTGTCGGCAGCCACGGAGGCGGTTGCTTTTCAGGTAAGGATCCGTCAAAAGTGGATAGATCTGCTTCTTACATGGCAAGGTATATTGCAAAAAATATTGTTAGTGGAGGCATAGCATCAAGGTGCGAGATCCAGCTTGCATATGCAATTGGTGTGCCGGAACCGGTATCGATCTTTATTGATACTTTTGGCACAGGCAAAATACCAGATGTTGAAATAGCTAAGATTGTTACTAAAAACTTTGATATGACTCCAAAAGGGATAATAGAAAAATTGAATTTAAGGAGGCCGCTGTATAAAAAGACCGCTGCCTATGGCCATTTCGGCAGAAATGATGAAGAGTTCACATGGGAAAAGACCAATATGGCAGAAACCCTCAGAAAAGAAGCAAGACTGTAAACTGGATATTCCCTCCCTTGACGGGAGGGGAAAGTTACCCATCTGGAGTGAGAAAGAACCAGAAATTAGGAGGAAAAATGGTTAAACATGATGTAAAAGATATTAGTCTGGCAAACAAAGGCAAGCTGCGAATAGAATGGGCTGACATGGAAATGCCTGTTTTAAAAAGCATAAGAGATAGGTTTAAAAAGGAAAAACCGCTTAAGGGCATTAAAATAGCTGCATGTCTTCATGTTACAACAGAGACCGCAAGCCTTATGGAAACGCTTAAGGCAGGAGGCGCTGAATTGACTCTCTGTGCGTCTAATCCTTTAAGCACACAAGATGATGCCGCAGCATCACTTGTGAAAAATTCCGGAATCTCTGTCTTCGCAATTAAAGGTGAGGATACAAAAACATATTACAGACATATCAAGGATGCCCTGTCTATTGAGCCTAATATAACAATGGATGACGGCGCCGACCTTGTCTCAACGCTTCATAAAGAAGAAAAAGCCCTTCTTATGCATATAATCGGCGGAACAGAAGAGACAACAACAGGGGTTATAAGGCTTAAGGCAATGGCAGCGGATGGAGCCCTTCAATACCCTATAATTGCTGTAAATGATGCATATACAAAGCATCTCTTTGATAACCGTTATGGCACCGGCCAGAGCACAATAGACGGCATCATCAGGGCAACAAACAGACTGTTAGCTGGTTCTGTATTTGTAGTTTGCGGATACGGCTGGTGCGGCAGGGGTGTTGCAATGAGGGCAAAGGGGCATGGAGCAAAAGTGATAATCACAGAGACTGACCCGCTGAAAGCCCTTGAAGCAACGGCGGACGGCTATGAAGTTATGCCTATAAGGGATGCGTCAAAGATTGGAGATATATTTGTAACGGTAACTGGCAATATAAGTGTCATTTCAAAAGACTGCTTTTCAGTAATGAAAGACGGGGCTATTATTTGTAACACAGGCCATTTTAATGTAGAGATTGATATAGAAAGCCTAAAGATGTTGTCAAAAACAAAAAGGATTATCAGAGATTTTGTTGAAGAATATACCCTTAAAAATGGTAAAAGAATTTATCTTCTCGGTGAAGGCAGGCTAATAAACCTTGTTGCTGCAGAGGGACATCCATCTGCTGTTATGGACATGAGTTTTGCAAATCAAGCGCTGTGTGCAGAGTATATAGTAAATAATGCAAAAAAACTTGAAAAAATCGTTTACAGTGTTCCGGAAAAGATTGATAAAGAGATTGCTCGCCTCAAATTAAAAGCAATAGGCATAAAAATAGACACACTTGCCCCGGAACAAAAAAAATATCTAAAAAGCTGGGAAATGGGGACATAAATTTTCGTGTCCGTTATCCGTGTCCCGTTGTCCGTAAAAGAAAAATCATTTAACGGAGGCTCTTGCAAAAGTATGTTTTTATGCCTAAAGTCTGTCATTCCAGCGAAAGCTGGAATCCAGAAGCCTGCCCTCGAAGGTCTTAATCGGGGGCCTTTGTTTTTAAAGGAAATGGATTCCCGCGGAAGAACTTCGGGAATGACATTTTTACGTCTTT
>DBNT01000026.1 GCA_002299835.1 Nitrospiraceae bacterium UBA665
GCGATACCTTAAAGCCGAACCGTCCTACCGTTTAAGGGCAACTTCAGTATCACCTTTTACATTCAGCAAAAAAACAGGCATATAAATAATCTTATCGCATCGCTAAAGGCTTTGAAGCCATGCCTGTTTTTCTTGATTACGAATTACGGTAGCGTCAGTTATTTATTGCAAAAAGCAGATTAAGATTAAAGAAAAAGGAGAAAATATATATGTACTTAGTAGCCTTTGTTGATGAAGCAAAATGTATAGGCTGTAAAACCTGTATGCAAACATGCCCTGAGCCAAATGCTATTAGATTCATTGCAAGCAAAAAAAAGGCGTTTGTTATCTCTGACAAATGCAAGGGATGCGGCATATGTGAGGTAAAATGCCCTAAAAAGGCAATTTTACTAAAGCAGATAGTCGTTGAGGTAGAAGACGAAGAGGCATGCCCTGCAGTAGGGTCCTGCCCAACATAATAATCTATAACACGATATGAGATTTAAATCTCTGCCATTATAAAATCGCATGAACGGCTTTTTTGATATGGCGGTGAAAAATATTTTATCACCGCCAATACTTTTTTTTCTTCTCGGAATTTTTGCTTCACGGGTAAAGTCTGACCTAGAAGTCCCCCAACAAATAGGCAAGGCTTTGTCCTATTATCTTATGATTGTTATCGGGTTTAAAGGCGGAGTTCAATTAAGCGCAAGTGAAATAGATTTTAAACTATTTTATTCCCTGGTAACCGCAATGACTATTAGTTTTTTGCTGCCTTTTATTGCCTATTCATTATTACGGTGGACTACAAATCTGGACAAAATAAATTCTGCAGCCATCAGTGCACACTATGGTTCTGTAAGCGTGGTCACATTTATTGCGGCAGTATCGTTTTTGGCAATATATGATGTGAAATATGAGGGTTATCTTGTTGCAATGATGGCTCTTATGGAAGCGCCTGCCATATTAAGCGCCCTGCTTCTTGCCAAAGGAAAGGAAAAAGATAAAAAAATTACGCTGTTTCTCCCAAAAATTCTTCACGAAGTGCTATTTGGGGGCGCAATACTACTTTTATTAGGGAGTTTTATTATTGGCTGGATAACTGGACAAAGGGGAATGGAGGCAATGTCAGGATTTATAATAGTTCCTTTCACAGGTATTTTATGTTTTTTTCTGCTTGAAATGGGCATTATTGCTGGCAGAAGATTAGAAGATATAAAGAGATCTGGCTTACCATTAATACTGTTTGGGTTTTATATGCCAATATTAGGCGCAGCAGTCGGCACTTTTGCAGGCATTCTTTTAGGCTTAAGCCTGGGCGGAGTAACATTGCTGGCAGTGCTTTGCGCCAGCGCTTCATATATTGTTGTCCCTGCCGCTTTACGATATGCCCTTCCTGAGGCAAATATATCCATTTCCATGCCTCTTGTTTTGGGCATTACCTTTCCTTTTAATGTATTTATCGGCATTCCAGTTTATTATTACTGTGCAAAAATTCTTTTGGAATTTTTTAGTTCATAAAAGGAATTTTTTAGTTCATAAAAGGAATTTTTTAGTTCATAAAA
Source organism: Nitrospiraceae bacterium UBA665 (assembly GCA_002299835.1). Lineage (GTDB taxonomy): Bacteria > Nitrospirota > Thermodesulfovibrionia > Thermodesulfovibrionales > Dissulfurispiraceae > UBA665. The sequence goes on from DBNT01000026.1 coordinate 1,545, forward strand.
AGGAGGAGTTATGGGATTTAGCACACTAAAAAGGCTAACAATAATCACAGAGGCTTCAGTAAAGGACGACATCATTAAACATATAGTTTCGCATGGGGCCAGAGGCTATACGATTGATACTGTTTACGGCAGGGGACAGACGGGCAGAGGACTGAGGGGAGAGCGAGGATTTAGAGATGACGAATCTTTAATTGGCGATCACTTAAGAAATGTAAAGATTGAGGTAATTACCTCAAAGGAGGCTGCTGAAAAGATTTTATCTTCTGTTGTAGAAAAATTCTTTACAAATTATGCAGGAATAGCATATATGCATGATGTAGAGGTTGTAAGAGCAGAAAAATTTGTACCTTAATATTTATGAGTTCATGCCTAAAACAAAGGTATTAAAAATAAACAAACAAAATCCTGAGACTGATAAAATCAGGCATGCAGCAGAGATAATAAAACGGGGCGGACTTGTTGCTTTCCCTACAGAAACTGTGTATGGACTCGGAGCCAGCGCTTTTAACATAGATGCTGTCAGAAATGTATTTAAAGCCAAAGGAAGACCTGCTGATAATCCATTAATAGTTCATATTGCAGATATAAAGGATGTGCAACTGCTCGCAAAAAGGCCGCCAGAGACTGCAATGCTCCTCATGGAGAGATTTTGGCCTGGACCTTTAACAATAGTTTTTAAAAAAAAGAGGTCTGTCTCAGACATTGTAACTGCAGGTAGCGATAGTGTTGCTATACGGATGCCTGACAATAAAATAGCTCTTTGTCTGATTAAAGCTGCAGGTGTCCCTCTGGTGGCTCCATCAGCAAATATATCTGGAAAGCCAAGTCCTACAAAGGCAGGGGATGTATTAGAAGACCTAAATAGCAGGGTTGATCTTATTATTGATGGCGGGACAACTAAAATTGGCATAGAGTCAACGGTCATAGATATTACGAATACACCGCCTACTATTTTCAGACCAGGAGGGATAACCAGAGAAGATATAGAATCTCTAATTGGCAAAGTAGGTTTGATAGCTTTTGATCCCCGACTAATAACCCCCGACAAAGGATCTCAGGGGCAGGCTTCGGGGACAAGTATCAATAGCAAAGATATTATTTCTACAAAAACCAAATCAATTGGTAAACTTAAATCTCCAGGGTTGAAATATAAGCACTATGCCCCCAATGCAGAGGTGGTAATTGTAGAGGGAGACACTAAAGATGTCCAGAAAAAGATAAAAACCCTTGTTGATGAAGCCTGGAAAGAAAATAAAAAGATAGCCGTAATCAGTTTTAGAAAAAATGCAAGGTATAAAAACTGCATTGTTGTATTTGCAGGCGCTGATGCCAATACGGTTGCCAGAAGGCTCTTTGGTATTTTCAGAGAAATGGATAAGAAAAAGGTTGATATAATAATCTCCGAGTCATTGACAGACAAGGGAATTGGACTGGCTGTATCTGATAGGCTAAAAAGGGCAGCTAATTACAATATAATAAAGGTTCTTTCGTAAAAAAGTTAAAAAGATGAAAATAACATACAAAGATAGATGCGGCATACACTTTTTTGTCATTCCGACTTGTTCGGAATCCTTCTGTCATTCTGGCTTGTCCAGAATCTTTCTTTTTTCGGAAGGATTCCAGACTAGCTGGAATGACCCGACAAGCGGGAATGACATTCCTAATAGATGTATGTGTTTTAGGAGACAAGCTAACCTCTTTCAACTTAAATACGAATGAATAAATTATTTTGAGGAGTATATAAAATGCGGGAAATACTTGAAAAACTAAAAGAGGGCGCCATATCGTTAGAAAATGCCGAGAAGGAACTTGAAAAAATTGCCTTTGACAGAATGAAGATGCAATTTGTGGATAGACTTGCAAGACTTGATATTAATAGATCTCAAAGAACAGGGATTCCTGAAGTCATATTAGCACAGGGCAAAAAAGATGAATGGGTTGAAAAGCTTTTATTTGAAATGGCTAAAGAAAAAGGAAGGGGCATAGCAAGCAGAGTGCATCCAGAATTGGCTTACAATATAGCCAAAAAGACGCCTCAAGGGTTTAAAGCTGATGTTCACATAGATGCTAAAATAGTAATAGTAAAAAGCCTTGATTACAAAACTCCTAAAACAGGCGGAAGAATTGGCATTATGACTGCAGGAACGGCTGACATCTCAATAGCTGAAGAGGCAAAAATATTTGCCGCCGAGATGGGCTGTGATATTTTCTGGGCATATGATGTAGGAATAGCAGGTGTTCATAGAACTCTTGAAGCGCTTGATGTTTTGCTCAGTGAAGATGTAGATGTTATAATAGTCGTAGCAGGAATGGATGCTGTATTACCCATAACAGTAAGAGGACTGGTTAATCTTCCCGTAATAGGAGTTCCAACTTCCGTAGGTTACGGCATAGGAGGCAAAGGCATTGCACCTCTTATGACTATGCTGCAATCATGCTCTCCGGGTCTTGCAGTAGTTAATATAGACAATGGATTAGGCGCCGCATCATTTGCATCACTTGTAGCAGGAAGAGTTGCTAAATATCGTAATACTGCTAATAAATAAGGAGGCTAAATTAAATTATGAGGAGCAAATTTATTAAAGAGGGGGCTGCTCGCGCACCCCACAGGTCGCTGTTAAAAGCATGTGGTGTAAAAGACAAGGATATTGATAAACCATTTATAGCAGTTGTAAACTCTTTCACAGAAATAGTCCCAGGTCATATACATTTAAGACGACTCGCTGATGCTGTGAAAGAAGGAATAAGGGAAGCCGGGGGACTGCCTTTTGAGTTTAATACCATTGCCGTGTGCGACGGGCTGGCAATGGGACACAATGGCATGAGATATTCTCTGCCATCAAGAGATGTAATATCAGCTTCCATAGAAATTATGATACATGCCCATGCATTTGATGGCATGGTGCTCATGCCTGCTTGTGATGAAATAGTGCCCGGACATCTCATGGCTGCTGGAGAGCTTAATATTCCAACAATTGTGCTTACAGGAGGCCCCATGCTGCCCGGAAGCTATAAGGGTAAAAAAATTGACCTAATAGATGTTTTTGAAGCTGTAGGTAAAGCCGCTAAAGGTGAAATAACTGACGAAGAATTAAAAGAAATTGAAAACTGTGCCTGCCCTGGAGCAGGAACCTGTGCGGGAATGTTTAGCGCAAACACATTAGCCTGCGGCACAGAAGCGCTGGGCATGTCTTTGCCTGGCTGCGGCACTTGCCATGCCATGGACCCTGCTAAGGATGTTATAGCAAAAAATACAGGTAAAAGAATAGTAGAAATGGTTTTTGAAAATCTTACAGCAAGACAAATCATGACCCGTAAGGCATTTGAAAACTGGATAAGGATATCACTGGCAGTGGCAGGCTCAACCAATGATGTGCTTGAGATTTTATCAGTATCAAGAAGATGCGGCATTGAAATCCCGCTTGATCTTTTTCATGAACTCTCTGAAAAAACACCTCACATATGCAATATGAGGCCAGGCGGCATTTATTCCTTAAAAGACCTTGATGAAGCTGGCGGAGTTCCTGGAGTTTTAAGCAGGTTAGCCCCACTTCTGAATCTGGACAGTATAACGGTTACGGGTAAAACTGTTTCAGAAAATATCAAATCGGCTTCAGTTTTAAATCAAGATGTCATACGCCCTATAGAAAACCCGGTTCATGATAAAGGCGGCCTGGCAATTTTATATGGCAATTTGGCTCCAGAAGGCGCAGTGGTAAAAAGGGCAGCTGTTAACAAAGACATGCTCAGATTTGAAGGACGCGCTCGTGTGTTTGATTCTGAGGAGGAAGCATATGACTCCATTATTGGAGGAAAGATTAAGCCCGGAGATGTAGTGGTAATAAGATATGAAGGTCCTCGCGGAGGCCCTGGAATGAGGGAAATGTTAGCACCAACTGCAGCTATTTGGGGCATGGGTCTTTCAAATTCAGTTGCTCTCATAACCGATGGCAGATTTTCCGGGGGGACTCGCGGTCCTTGTATAGGCCACATATCGCCCGAAGCAGCAGATGGTGGTCCTATTGCATTAGTGAAAGAAGGCGACATTATAACTATAGATATACCCAACAGGAAGATTGATATTAATGTTGCACCTGCTGAAATTGCAAAACGCAAACAAAACTGGACCCCTAATTACAAAGAAGTGTCAGGGTATCTTCTTCATTACCGCAATGGAGCATTAAGTGGAGATAAAGGGGCAAGCATAGGAAAGTGAGACATTTAAGTGCTGACAAAGGAATTTGAATATCATCTGCCAGAGGAGTTAATCGCACAAACTCCAATAGAACCCAGAGATGCTTCAAGGCTTTTGGTAATTGACAGAAAAAAAAGGTCAATTTCTGAACGAAAGTTTACTGACATAGCAGATTATTTTAAACCACGAGACATTCTCGTGCTTAACAATACCAAAGTCATAGCCGCAAGGCTTTTAGCTAAACGTTCCGGGGGCGGCAAAGCTGAAATATTTCTTCTTAAGGATTTGGGCAATGCTCACTGGGAAACATTGGTGAGACCAGCAAGCAGGCTTCCGGTAGGCACAAGTCTTTGCATTGGAGAAAAAATAACTGTAAAGATAGCTGATGTTACGGCTGATGGCGGAAGGATTATTCAGTTTAATTCTACTGAAGATGTTAAAACAGCACTATATGAGCTTGGTCAGGTTCCGCTTCCGCCTTATATCAAAAAACCCATATGTAACCCCTTAAGGTATCAAACCATCTACGCAAGTATAGATGGCTCTCTGGCAGCGCCCACTGCTGCTTTACATTTTACGCATAATCTGCTTGAATCTTTGAAAGAAAAAGGAGTAATTATCGTATATACAACTCTTCATATAGGACTCGGGAGTTTCAGACCCATAAAAGTGGAGTCACTTGAAGAACACCGCATGCCTTATGAATATGTCCATATTTCAGAGGATGTCGCAGATATAATAAACAGCGCCAAAAGGGATGGCAAAAAGGTAATTGCCTGCGGCACGGATGTTGTGCGAACGCTTGAGTCTGTAGAGTGCAATAATGGTTTAATAAAGCCTTTTTGCGGCGCTACGAATCTTTTTATAACACCATCTTATCAATTCAAAGTAGTAGATATGTTTATAACCAACCTGCACATCCCACGATCATCGCATCTTGTTTTAGTGTCTGCATTTGCTGGAATTGATCTCATGCGCAAAGCATATGCATATGCCGTAAAAAAGAAATTCAGATTTTATACTTTTGGTGATGCTACATTGATGTTGTAGCAATGTTCTTAATCCGTAAGCAAGAAAAGCAGGCATGGCTTCAAAGCCTTTATCAATGCGATAATATTATTCATCTGCCTGTTTTTTTGCTGAATGTAAA
>DBNT01000069.1 GCA_002299835.1 Nitrospiraceae bacterium UBA665
TAGAATTTCTAAATCGGGATTTATGATACCTTCCGTCAGGATGTTGCACGGGCATAGGTGGTTATGATAATAAAACTCCACAATTTAAGCAAAACAACTGCTACAAAACTGCCGAGAAGTCCAAGAACAGGTAAAAGAACCACACCACCCACAATGCCTCCAAGCCATCCGCCGAGAAGGTCTGAACTGTAAAGAAGCCCTGCGGTCTTGCTCAAACTTGTGTCATCCCTTAGATGTATCTTGCTTGCCAGCGGAAATTGTGCACCTGTTAAAAACCCGCCAATAAAAGACATAACTAAAAACAATATCTTTAAAAAAAAGAATATATCAGGACTGCCAGAGTGGGGATGCAGCATAAGAAATATAAAAGGCAGTCCTAAAGAAAAACAGATTATTGTTAAATCGGTCTTTATAAAAAATTTCATACAATTTTTTATCTGTGGTAGAAATGAGGTCATAATCATTGCCCCACCAGCAGCGCCTGCCATAAAAGATGTCGTCAGAAGCCCAATCCATGAAAAAACATATCCGTAAATTGACTGAAATGTAAAGATTAATCCAAGGTAAAATAACATTCCGGCAAAACCTGTTGTGGCTATGCATAAGGGAACGCCTGAGCCAAACAGCTTCATATGCTTAGACCGCAATAAAAAAAATATAGTAACGAAAAAGACAAACAATGCAAAAAACATCCACAGGTCTATCCCTTCAAACCATCTGAAAAGCCCGCTAAGGTACGGGGCATAGAGTGCATTCCAATAGGAGACGCTGTAAAATAATCCCAGCGGCATAAGGTCGCGATTGATTTTCTGGGTGCCTCCTTCAAGAAACCTTGAAAACCACTCTTGCCATCCAGGATGCAACTTTTTTTCAATATGCCATGGAACAAGTACTTCTGTCTTGATGTTTCGCTCATCCAATCTATCTATAATAAGCGCCGTATCAATCAAAGAAACCTCTTCAGAATTTGACGAAAGGAAAAGATTCGTGTCTTCTCCGGGAATTACTCTGACATAAGGGAATACACTTTTGAGTGTATTGAAAATATTGCCGTTAAGATTTCTTAATTCATCGCTCAAGTAAGACAAAGAGCCAGGTAAACCAATAACCAGTATGCCATCTTCATCCAGTCTCTCTTTTGCCAGAGAAAAAAACTCTTTTGTAAAGAACCTGTTTGTCTGTAGGTCTGATGGATTTAATTGACCTACCAGTATTAAATCATATTTATTCTCTGTCATCCTAATAAAACGATGACCATCAATATGTTTGACTCTTACCCTTCTGTCGGTTAATTCGTCTTCTGTGAGCGGAGTTGGAAATTTTCTTATAAGATTAAGAAGCAGCGGGTCTAATTCTGTATATTCAACCAGTTCTATTGTTGGATGTTTTAAAATCCCATTTATTACGCCGCCAGCGCCGCCACCTAAGATAAGCACTCTCCTCGGGTCAGGATGAGCAAGAAGTGGAAGATGGACAAATTCTTCAACAAAGGCTATGTCAGGAATAGGTGTGATGAGATTTACAATGCCATTTGAAAAGAAGATGTATTGCCCTTCTCTTTCTACAACACAGATATTACCATAAATGGAGTTCTGGTAATGAACTATGTTATGGTTTTTCCACTGGGCATTTATTGAGAGGTGGTGAAGTTTGTCCGCTCCGCCAGCAAAGAGCAAATAACCAGAAAATGCAAGAAGCAGACCACAGATAACTGTGGTTATTTTTTTAAGCATACGAGGTTCATGATAAGACGCAAGCAAAACGAGCAATACAAGGAAATTTAACAATGCCAGACCTGCTGTTATCTGGAATGAATGAAAATATGGAATCAAAAGAAATGTCAAGATAATCCCGCCAAAGATCATCCCGACTGTCTCATAAACATAAACTTTGCCAATAGAAGATGCATCGCGGGCAGAAAACAGGGAGTAAATCTTGCAGCTAAGCGAAAACAAGGCGCCGTGAGAAATGCTTACAGGCAAAAGTATAAGGAAAGACGAATAAAGCATTGGTAAAAATCCCACAGTCTCGCCTATAGAAATGCCGAGAATACTCTTTAAGATACGCGTCAAATAAACTGCTACAAGTAAAGATAAAGAAAAGAAAATAGTAATGCCAGCAAATGTTTCAATCTTATTCTTAGTATTTTCAGCCTTTTTGCCCAGAAAGTAACATCCAAATGCCTCAAGGATGAGCCAGTTTGCAAGGATAATGCCAATAGAGAGTTCATTGCCTGAAAAAACAATCAGCAGTTCCCTTAAAAGCACCATCTGGGCAACCAGACTGCTAAATCCCATAGTCAATATAGCTATCCCAAGAGGAGTTTTCATTCTCTCATCTCACACTTTTTATATGCACTGCACCCTTTGTTAGTCAATAATCCGTTGTTAAATTTTAGACCATGGACAGCAGGTATGCTGAAAAGCCTTTAGACGCAGCACTTGATATAACATTATCTTGTTTTTGTCATCACCGTCGGTGGCTACTTGATAGATGATGCATTTATAATCTTTCGTTTGCACATAAACAAACACTTTCTAAAGGCTTTGAATGCATACCTGCTGTCCATATTTACGGATTATGGTTAGTGGAAAACAGTATAAACATTTCTGATATTATATATAAGACGACATAATTTTTGATAGATGTAACAGCAAAATGATAATGTCCGTTCACGGATAACAGATTACCGACACGAATTTTTTATGCCCTTTTTGCAAAGAATGTTTTAAGAAACAACATAGACATAAAGATTGCTATATTAAGCATTACTATTGTCGCCCCTGTAGGCAGATTCCACGAAAACGAGACAAATATTCCTGTAAGCACGGATAGGACGCTGAAAATAGAGGAAAATGCTATAGCGCTTTTAAATCCCTTTGCCACCTGAAACGCAGATACAGCCGGCAGTATAAGAAGGGCGGAAACGAGCATAATTCCGACCACCCTCATTGCTAAAACCACTGTAATAGCTGTAAGCAATATAAGTATAGTATTGACTGTCTTTGTTTTGATTCCAGACACCATTGCCAAATCTTCATCGAATGTAACAGAAAGCAACTCATGGTAAAAGAGCATGATTATCACTATCACCACTAAAGACAGTGTAGCGGAAAGCAACACCTCTTCTTTGCTGATTGCAAGTATATTTCCAAATAGATAACTGAAAAGATCAATATTAAATCCGCCTGCAACGCTCGCTATTAAAACACCCGATGCTATGCCTGCCGCTGACACTATGCCTATGGCAGCATCTCCATAAACCCTGGCCTTTTCCATAAGCTTCATAATGCCATATCCGCTCAAAAGAACAATCGGAATAGAGGCATAAACCGGATAAACCTTCAGAAGCAGTCCTACCGCAACACTTCCGAAGGTCACATGCGCAAGTCCGTCGCCTATCAGCGAAAGCCTTCTAAGAACAAGAAACATTCCGAGCGTAGAGCAGAGCACAGCAGTAAATGAACCTGCTATTATAGCCCTCTGCACAAATCCGTAATTTAAAAATTCAATAAAGTCCATCACTACCCCTGAAATAAGTGTCAAAGTATCAGACACTTTGACACTTTGACACTCTGATACTTTGATACTCTGATACTTTGACACTTTGACACTTTTAATTATGCCTGTGGCAGATAATGTGCTGCGACCATTGCCCAAAGTATTCAGACATATTCTTTGATTCGCATAAATCTTTAAATGTGCCGTAAAAAATTATTTTTCTGTCAAAATACAAAAGCTTATATGCGTATCTCCCTGCGCTGCCTATATCATGCGTTACAAGAATTATGGTTACATTAGTTTTTTTATTAACATCAGAAAGAATATGGAAAAATTTTTCTCTCGTATCAGGGTCAACCGCGGTGGTGGGCTCATCAAGTATCAAAAGCTCAGGCTCATTTATAAGCGCCCTAGCTATAATAACCCTTTGCTGCTGGCCCCCTGAAAGCTCTCCTATGTTTCTTTTTTTGATGTCCGCAATATCCATCAAAGATAAAACTTTATCAATAGCTGATTCATGAGACTTTGCAATTGTTTTCGGAAAAGACATCTTTGAAATAAGCCCCATTGCAATAACCTCTTTAACAGTTGCCGGAAAATACGGATTAAAAGTAAGCCTCTGCGGTATATAGCTAATCTTATGCCATTTGTCAAACCGGGAAATATGATTATCAAATAGAAATACATCTCCTGCAGCCGGACCGATCAACCCCAAAATTGTCTTTATTAGAGTGCTCTTGCCAGAACCATTAGGCCCGACAAGAGCAACATAGTCTCCGGGCTCTACAATAAAAGATACTCCGCTAAATACATCAGAGGCACTGTATCTAACAGTTAGATTTTTAACAGATACTACTGGCATTGTAAGCCTATTTTTAAATTTACAAGATTCTGCCGCATAATCTCTGCAAATGTCACTCCTTTATCCCAATCTTCCTTTGTTATATTATGCGCACCATGAAGCTTAAGCAGCTCTGCGCCTGTCTCTTTTGCAATCACATTAGCAACCCTCGGAGATATAAGGTCTTCGTAAAAAACATACCTTATATCATGTTTTTTCATGTTTCTTATAAGCTCTCTAAGCCTGCGTGCAGTAGGCTCGGCATCAGGCGAAAAACCGTGATATGCGGAAATATAATTAAGTCCATATCTTTTTGCCATGTATCCAAAAGCATAATGACCGCCATGTATAAAATATCTCGTTTTGCATGAGGCTAACCCTTCCCTGAACTTATTGTCAAGCTCTCTAAGGATAGATTTATAATTTTCCGCATTCTTACGGTAAACAGGTTCATTGGCAGGGTCTGCCGCAATAAATCCTTCAAGTATATTGTCAACCATTTTTTGCGCATTTTCAAAATCAAGCCAAATATGTGGGTCCATCTCATGGGCATGATCATGCTTATGTCCGTGAGAATGACTGTGGTCATCTGCTCCTTTGATCAGTTTTACTTTTTTGCTTGAATCAACGATAACAAGAGCTTTATTGTCTATGCCTTTTAAAATTTTCTGAGCCCATGGTTCCATATGCTTGCCCGTATAAATAAAAATATTAGCCCTGTTAATCCTGATTATGTCTTTAGGTGTAGGTTCAAAACCGTGAGATTCAACACCCGGCGGCAGAAGCAGAAAAACCTCTGCATATTGTCCGCCAATGTTTTTTGCAAAATCATACAGTGGAAATAATGTTGTGATAACCGTGAGTTTTTTTGTCTCAATCAACTTCTCGTCTTTTTTCTGGCATGATGCTGTAAGCAGCAATACAATGCAAAGCAGAAACACATGAATAATTGAAAGTTTTTTCATATTACACCTCCGAAAAAGATTGCAATAAAAAACCCTGCCTCATGTCTCCATAAGGCAGGGCTGAAGATTGATTATTACACCTTAAACTGCCCTACAATCCCCTGTAAATTGGAAGCAAGTCTTGCTAAATCAGAAGATGCCTGTGCTATTTGATTAGAGCCTGCTGATGTCTCTTTTGAAACACTTGCAATAGTTTCTATATCTCCGCTTATCGTTTCTGATACAGTTGACATTTCCTCTGTTGCAGAGGCTATCTGTGAAACCATGGTCTGTAG
>DBNT01000126.1 GCA_002299835.1 Nitrospiraceae bacterium UBA665
GTCTATCTCTATTTTTCGGAAACAATGGTTTTATTAATTTTTTTAATCAAAAGAATTCCTCGAAGCTTGCTTCGGGGTAGTTCATTAATTGGTATTTTAGATTATTTTAGACAGCAGTGATAGTCTGTATGAAGCCGACAGTGGATTAAGTTTATTTATCTGTTATAAAATTAAGATAATGAAGCGAAAGATTATTCTTATAACAATAATAGTTCTGACTTTAGGCATGCTCGTCTATTTTTTCAGGGGAACCCATGTTTCCAATGCCCTGAAGAAGATAATATTGCCCGAACTTGAACTTATAACTGGTAAAAAATTTATAGCCGATAAAATATATATAAACCCAATCCCTTTATTTATTGAAATGAGGGGGGTTAGGGCATTTGATGAAGACGGAGAGAGGGTCTTTGAGGCAGAAAGGGTCAAGGGCTATGTAGATGTCTTTGGGTCGTTTAGCGGATTGCTTGGCGAGTTGTTAGACATACAGTCCAGTAGAGAAATAACTATAAGAAGACTGGTTGCAAAAGATCCAAATTTCCATTCTGACAGCGAGCAATTAAAAACAATTATAGATACTGTAAAAAAGTATCTCGCTCAGAAAGCTAAGCCGCCATGGAAGGTAATAGTGAAATCAGCAAAAATGGTCAACGCTACACTATTGCTGCAACATAAAGATTCATTATTTGCAGTTGAAGGCATGAATGCAGAAGCAATCCTGCGGCAAGACCCGTCGGTAAGACTGTCTCTAAAGAGCGTAAAGGCATCTATAGAAAACTTCCCCGAACTCTACGGTTCGGTTGAAACCCATTTTGCTTTAAAAGATAAAAAAATAGACTTTAAAAGCCTTAGGATACGCACTCTTAATGCAGATATTCCTGCCTCTGAATTGGACTTCAGGGGACTTTTTGATCTTCAAAAGTATGCGGGCGAATTCAAGAGCAAGGCAAATATATTTGTTGAATCTGTAAAGAGGATAGTAGGTCTTAAAAACAGGGGAGAAGGCATGATTTCTGCCCAGGGGATTATAAAAATAGATGATCTGGCAGCCGGAATAAATAAAGTGTTTGTAGATATGAAGGTAAACGGAGATATATTTCTTGAGACACTGCTTGAGTTTTTTGGGGAAGATGAGCCTTTATACGGACATTTAAGTTTTGATGGTGAAGTCTCTGGCTATCTTGATAATATTCGCGGCATTGCAAGGGCGACCCTTGAGAAGGGCGGTATTTATGGTGTAAAGGTGGACAGGCTTAACTGCAATATCTCTTATAAGGACGGCATAATGAAGTTTACAGACGGATATGCGCAATTGTATGAAGGTTCGGCAAGGGCAGAGGCTATGATACATCTCCCTGTTGTTGACTATTTTAGCTTGAGGGTTACGGCCAAGAATATCAGCAGCAAGGGTGTATTTGAACTGATTGAATGGAATCCGGGAATTCCTGAAGGCAGGGTTTCAGGCGAGATTGTGTCAACCGGAAGCAAATTTAATCCTTCAGGGCATTTCTCTTATAGAAGCAAACCCCAAAAAGGAGATTTTCTTGACAGAGTAAAAGATGTCAAAGGTGAGTTTTATATGAAAGACAATGTAGTTAGGTTTAAAACCTTAACTGCTGCTACTTCAGTGACAAGTATTTCAGGAGACGGAGAGATTGATTTGACTACGGACAGATTGAACTTCAAAGGAGATGGAACAACCACTGATATAAAAGATTTTACAGCTCCGCATTTTACCGCTCTGACAGGATCCGGAAATTTTTCATATTCAATTTATGGTTTAACTGATGATCCCATTACTGATATAAAATTTGGATTAAATGAAATGGTATTTTCATCAGGACTGATAGGGGCATCAGATGTGCTTAAAGGCAAAGACATTATTTTTGACACAGTGGAGGGCAGTCTTAATTATAGAAAAAACCTTCTTACAATAAAAGACTTGTCAGCTTTGTCTCCCTTCGGACAGTATAAAGCAGCCGGTGCTGTTCATTTCAGAAATGCCCGTTTTTTGTTTGATTTTCATGAACCAGATTATGACCTCAACATATCAGCAAGAAAGGTTGACATTAAAACCATTTCGGAGATATTTCGCGATGCACCACAGTTTGCTGGCCAATTCTCCGGCCAGTTCTCCGGAAAATTAGATACAGATTTCAGGTTTTACGGCAAGGCTGATGACCTGAAGGCATCAGGGCATATAAAAGCTGCCAATATATCGCTTGACGGTAAATATAAAATTAACAGCATAGAGGGGCAGGTTTCCTATTCAGGTGGAGACTTCTCATTTAACAGCATGAATATAAGAAAGGGCAATTCTTTAATGAAAGCAGATGGAAAGATTTCTCGCCATAAAAAGTTTTTCTTTTCTGCATCTGCAGGGCGGATAAATATACAGGATGTGCTACCAGAAGGGCATGAATTTAGCAATATCAAGCCTGATATTGTAAAGACACTTTCATTAGTGAATGCAAAAATAAAAGGCGAAGGCACATTTGATGATCCTCACATTGAAATAATTAGCGATATAAGGGGCAAAGTTATGGATAGCAGATATGATATCAGAGGCAGGATTAGCGGGGAATTAAAAGGCAAACATGCTCATGTAGCAGCAAGCCTCCTTGACGGAAAATTAAATATCAAGGGCAATGCATATTTATCAGATAATCTCCCATGGTCTGCTACAATAGATATTCAGCCGGCAAGGTATGACTTTTTAATAGCAGGATTTCTAAAAGACATTCCAGAAGACCTGCTTTTTAGCCTAAGTGGTCGTATAACTGCACATGGTGACAGAAACAATATCAATGCTGCGGCTAATATAAATAGGGCGCATCTAAGTCTTTATGGAATTACTTTTATAAACACCGCTGATATTACTGCAAGGCTTGACAACAGAAAGCTATTATTAGAGTATTTGCATATGCAGAGCGGGCCGATGACACAGTTTAGATTAAGCGGCAGCATGGTCATAGGTCATAGTTATGACCTTGTTTTTGCAGGAGATGCATCTTTAGAGCCTATTAAAACTTTTTCAAGGGCAATAGATATTGCAAGAGGAGACTCTTCCCTTGTCTTTTCTATTACAGGTGACTGGGATAAGCCGAGGGTAAACGGCGGCATAGAAATAAATAACGGCACACTCGGCTTTAAGGGCATTCCATACAGGCTGACATCTATTTCAGGATATATATATGTTGATGAAAACAGAGTAGTTGTTGAAAGAATTGCAGGGAATCTTGCGGGCGGGGATATGCTTATATCAGGGGTTGCTTATATGCGTAGGTTTTCTATTGACAGGTTTTTTCTTGAAACAAGGCTGAATGATATAACGGCATCAGTTTCCAAGCAATTCTGGCTGAATTTTGGCGGTGTGCTTTATTATCGCGGCACAATGGAATCCCAGACAATTTTTGGCGATATAAATATTAACAGGGCGCGATACAGTGAAAGGGTAGACTGGAAAGCACTGCTATTAGAGGCAAGGAAAAAAGACAGACCAAAAGCCGAATTCACAGCGATTGAGAAAACAAATTTAAATATAAAAGTGGCAGGCACAAATCTTGTAATTGACAATAATCTTGCAAAAGCGGTTATGACAACAGATGCCATTTTGCGAGGGACGGTAGGACAGCCAGTAATTATAGGTAAAATTGAAGCAAAAGAAGGGCCAAAAGAAGGAAGAGTATATTTCCGTAATAATGAGTTTAGACTTGTTAGAGCAAATTTAGATTTTTCAGACCCTTATCAGATAAATCCTTATTTTAATATTGCTGCAGAAACAAGAATAAGGGGCTATAATATCAAGCTTGACCTTGATGGTTATGCAGACCACTTTAATATGTCGCTTTCTTCTAATCCAGCATTGGATGAAATAGATATTTTTAGTCTTCTTGCAGTAGGACGGGTAGGAAAAGACATAGAAAGATTTGAAGGAGGCATAGGCGCTACTGAAGCCACAGCCTTTTTGACCGGGGAATTCCAAGATGTTTTTGAAGAAAGACTAAGGACAATTACAGGACTTGACAGGGTTCAAGTAGCGCCTCATGTTTCCAGAGCCACAGGTACCATTGCCCCTCAGCTTACAGTAGCTAAACGACTTCTTGGAGACAGGCTGTATGTAACTTATAGCACTACTGTTGGCACTGGCGAAGAACAGGTGCTGCAACTGGAATACAACCTGACTAAAAATGCATCCCTTGTGGGATTAAGGGACGAGAGAGGCGGGATGGGTGGAGACATCAAGTTTAGATTTGAGTTTAAATAAAGAACAGAAGACAGAAGACAGAAAACAGAGAACAAACTCTAAAAGAATTAAAATTTTTCCATATAAAAGTCTGTCTTCTGTCTTCTGTCTTCTGATAGTCTGTCTTCTGTCTTCTACTGCTTATCCCCAGCCTGCTGCTGGAGAGCCGTTGCCTGTACGCCACATTGAAGTCACTGGGCTTTATTCAATTTCAAAAGAAGAACTTTTATATTTATTAACTCTCCAAAGAGATAAGATGCTTAACAGAGAAGCATTGAGTCGGGGTATAAAAAGGGCATTTGTAAAAGGAATTTTCGATGATATTATAGTTGAGAGCATACCCGCCATAGTCCCTGCCATGGCTGCCGATGGTCTGGCAATAAGGGTGGCAGTCAGAGAAAAACCTGTAATAGGATTAGTAGCCATACAGGGAAACGAGCATCTTTCAGACAGGTTTATAAGAAAACAGCTTGCTATATCAGAGGGTCAAAGATTTAGCTCTTTAAAAATAAGACAATCAATTATATCATTAGAAAGGGCACTGAGACAAAAAGGTTTTAGAGAGCCTTCTGTTTCTTATAATTTAATTCATAAAGATAATGTTATAGATATTATATTTCAGGTCATGGAAGGCAAACCAGATGTTATAAAGCACATAATAATTCATGAGTCTGAAAATATTGTAAGGCAGTTTTTAAGACTTTCAGAAGGCGATATATTTGATAGGTCAGAAATGGAAAGACTTATCAGTGCGTTAAAGAAGCACTATAAAAGGCAGGGCTATATACGAACGCATGTAGAGTATTCCTATAAGGACGAAGTGCTTGATATAAGGCTTGATAGAGGTAAAAAGCTCAATATTAATTTTGAGGGTAATAGGGCATTATCCTCAAAAGTTTTGATGGAAGAGGTGCCTTTTTTTGAAGTTAGCGATTACAGTGACGCGCTGCTTGAAGAGGCTGTATCGCGGATGATAAGACTGTATTATCAGCATGGCTATCCTTTTGTTCAGATATTGCCTGTGATTTCCACTTTAGCAGAAGATATTCACATTGAGTTTTTTATATTTGAAGGCAAGAGATTTATTGTAGATTCTATATCTTTTGAAAAAATACCGGATACAGATCTTACTATACCAGAAGAAAGGTTAAAAGACATTCTTGTATTAAAAACAGGAGGTCCTTACAACCCCGACTTTCTTGAGTCTGATAGAGCTAATATCAAAGCTCTTTATCGCGCAATCGGACATTTACATGTTATAGTTTCTGAGCCTAAAGTAGAAGTGATTAACAATAGTGTAAAAATAAGATTTCAAATAAAAGAAGGCATAAGGGTTATGCTCTCTGATATATCCATAAAAGGCAATAAACATATTCCTAATGAGGAAATATTGATAGAGATACACTTAACAAAGGGCAGCCCGTATAATGAGATTGATATATTTGATGCAAGGCGGAGAATACTAAAGTTATATAATGGCAGAGGCTTTTTGGATGCGAGGGTCTCAATTATAACAGACATATCTGAGGCATCAGCAGATGTGACTTTTGAAATAATAGAAGGTGATGTTACTTTATTCGGAAAAGCTGTTATAAGGGGCAATGACAGGACAAAACACAGGGTCATAAAAAGGGAACTCCTTCTTAAAGAGGGCAAGCCGCTGGATTATGGCCGGCTTTTTAAAGAAAGACACAGGCTTTACAGGCTTGGGTTATTTACAGATGTTGATGTAGAATTACTTGAAAAGGTTGACGGCAAGAGGGATGTGCTGTACAGTCTTGAGGAAGCAAAGGCAGGAGCTGTGGAGTTTGGTTTTGGATATGGCGAATACGAAAGATTTAGAGGCTTTTTTGATATTAGTCACCGAAATTTGTGGGGGATGCATAGATTCGGTTCTTTTAGAGGAGAGTTGAGCACTTTGTGGCAGAGATTTATTTTATCTTATAGTGAGCCGTGGTTTATGAACAAAGAAGACCTTACATTTAAGGCATCAATGCTGCATGAAAGAATAAAAGAAATAAGCATAGATACAAGGGAGATAAGATACAGGCTAACAAGGAATACTGCAAGTGTAGGCATAGAAAAAAGACTGGGCGATACTTTTCAAGCCGAACTGTATTACGATTTTTCTCTGGTAAGAACTTATGATGTAAAGCCAGATGTTGTTTTAAGCAGGGAAGATGTTGGCACTCTTATAATAAGCGGCATACGGCCTGGTTTATTATATGATACGAGGGACAACCCTCTTGATCCACGACGTGGATTTGTGGCAGGAGCGTCTTTAAAATTGGCTTCGTCTGTTTTTTTGTCTGAGACAGAATTTGCTAAGCTTACATTGTATGCACACCAATATCACAGTTTAAGTAGGGCAATTGTGCTTGCAATTTCCACAAGAGGAGGAGCAGCACAGGGTTTTGGTGATACAAGAGAGCTGCCCGTAGTTGAAAGATTTTTTTTAGGCGGCAGGACTACTGTTAGAGGATACGATGAGGATACACTGGGGCCTAGGGGGGTAGATGGCACACCGACAGGAGGTAATGTGTTTTTAATGGGTAATCTTGAATTCAGGTTAGATGCAGGCAGAGGATTTGGGGTTGTCGCTTTTGTTGATGGTGGAAATGTATGGAGAAAGCTTGAAAATGTGGACATCAAAGATTTTAAATTCACAACAGGAATAGGGCTGCGTTACAGCACGCCAATTGGACCTTTGAGGTTAGATTATGGCTATAAACTTGACAGGCAGATAGGGGAGACCAGGGGTGCGTTACATTTCAGCATCGGACATGCGTTTTAGCACAAAAGTGCAAAAGTGCAGAAGTGCAAAAGCACTAATCAGAATTACTATAACCTTATGTTTTGTCTTCTACTGCTCTACTGCTCTACTGCTCCACTGCTCTAAAAGTTATGCTGAAATAATCGACCGTGTAGTTGCGTATGTTGATGATACAGCCATAACCTTATCTGAATTTGAAAAAACCTATAATGAAATGCAAGAGGAGATTAAAGATATAACAAAAGAAGAAGCAATAAACTCAATGATTAATAGTGTATTGCTTTTGCATGAAGCAAGAAAAATGAGGCTTGAGGCTCCCACAAAAGACGAACTTATAAAAGAATATATAGATATAAAAATAAGGTCGCCAATATTCGTAAGGGAAAGTGATGTTATAGAGTTTTATAAAATTCATATTGATAGGTTTAAAGATATTGATTACCTTCAGGTCAGAGATGAGATAGAGAGCTATCTTTTTGAACTTGAAACGAACAGACGACTACAAAGTCATCTTGAAGAGTTGCGGGCTAATGCAGAGATAAAGATACAACTTAAATGAAGACTTATGCGCTACTATCTTTCAGACAGATTTGTTTTTAAGCAGAACAAAAAATTTTGACAACCCCAACCGGCTTATGCTTAAATATATTTATAATCCGTAATTTATGGAAAGCAGACATGGCTTCAAAGCCTTTATCG
>DBNT01000133.1:0-2878 GCA_002299835.1 Nitrospiraceae bacterium UBA665
AGTTACAGAGGTGCTGGAGTAAAAAGGTGAACCAAAAGATAAGAATAAAATTAAAGGCCTACGACCACAGATTGCTGGACCAGTCAGTAAGAGAGATAGTTGATACTGCAAAAAGAACAGGAGCGAGGATAGCAGGGCCTATACCTTTACCTACAAAGATAAGCAAGTTTATTGTCTTGAGATCGCCCCATGTTGATAAAAAGTCGAGGGAACAGTTTGAGATAAGGACGCATAAGAGGCTTGTAGACATATATGACCCGACTCCGGATACTGTGGATGCATTGATGAAACTGGAATTAGCTTCAGGGGTGGATGTGGAGATAAAGTTATGACAGGTATTTTAGGTAAAAAACTCGGCATGACGCAAATAGTTGTAGGCTCCGGAAAACTTATTCCGGTTACTGTGATAGAGGCCGGACCATGTTGTGTGGTTCAGGTCAAGACCCCGGAGAAGGACGGATATGAAGCTGTAAAGGTTGGCTTTATTGAGGCAAGAAAGGAAAAAAATATTACAAAGCCGCTCAAGGGTATCTTTAAAAAGGCAGGAATTCCTGTGTTTAGAATTCTGAAAGAGTTTCGCATGTCAGGTTTAAAGGCTGGAGATGTGATAAATGCCGGTATCTTCAATAAGGGAGACATTGTTGCAGTATCCGGAACCTCTAAAGGCAAGGGATTTCAGGGTGTAATGAAGAGGCATAGATTCAAGGGCGGTCCTGGCTCGCACGGCTCGATGTTCAACAGGGCCCCTGGTTCAATAGGCGCTAGTTCTTTTCCGTCAAGGGTATGGAGGGGCTTGAGAATGGCTGGGCATATGGGCAGTGCAAGAGTTACTGTTAGGAATCTGGAGGTAGTTGATGTTAGGCCAGAACAAAACATTATCCTCATAAAAGGTGCTGTGCCTGGCGCTCTAAATTCGGTTGTAGAGGTATGTAAAGAATAAGCACTAAATCCGTGATTCGTGTCCGTTGTCCGTGTCCGTTAAATGATTTTTCTTTTACGGATCACGGAACACGGTCACGGTTCACGGACTTATACGGACATAGAATACGGACAACGAGATTATTAGGAAGGCAGGATAAGATGGAGATAGAAGTTAAAGATATAAATAATAATGTTAAAGGCAAGATAAGCCTTTCAGAAAAGATATTCTGTAGCGCCGTGTCTGGGTCCGTGGTGCATGGAGCAGTTGTGAGTTATCTTGCAAATCAGAGACAGGGCACTCATGCTACAAAGACAAGAGGGCTGGTAAGAGGCGGGGGGAGGAAGCCGTGGAAGCAGAAAAAGACAGGCAGGGCGAGACACAGGAGTATTCGTTCTCCTATCTGGAGGGGCGGCGGAATAGTCTTCGGTCCTGAGCCGCGTGACTACTCCATTAATATGCCGAAGGGCATGAAAAAGGCAGCGCTGTATAAGGCTCTTGCAATAAAGCTAACAGACGGAGAGATAGGAGTGATTGATTCAATAGCCGTAGAAAAGCCGAGCACGAAAGCTATTGTGGAGATGATTGAGAAGATGGGTCTGAACAGTAAAACGTTGCTTATTGTACTTCCCGAGAAGGACGAAAATATAATGCTATCTGTCAGGAACATTCCCACTGCCGCTGTTATTTCAGTATCTGACCTTAATGCATATTATATATCGGCATTTGATTATATACTGTTCACTGCCGAAGCCATTTCAATTTTAGAGGTTAAGGCGGAGGTGGCATAGTTATGAAAAATATTTATGATGTAATAAAAAGGCCTCTTTTTACGGAAAAAGGCATGGATTTAAAGGAAAGGGAGAATAAAATTCTTATAGAGGTAAATCCAAAAGCCAATAAGCATGAAATAAAAAAGGCTACAGAAGAGATATTTAAGGTTAAGGTGGAAAGGGTTGCTACAATAAACGAAAGGGGAAAGTTAAAGAGGTTTGGCAGGTCTGTTGGCAGGACATCGGAGAGGAAAAAGGCTGTTATAACCTTAAAAAAAGGCGAGAAGCTTGATTTAATAGAGGGAGCTTAAAATGGGCATAAGAAAATATAATCCAACATCACCGGGCAGGAGATTTCAGAGTTCATCAGACTATAAAGATATAACTTCAGAAAATCCATATAAGCCTTTAACATCACCTCTTAAAAAGACAGGAGGGAGAAACAATCAGGGCACGGTGACTGCATGGCATAGGGGCGGAGGCAATAAGAGGCTGTATAGGATTATAGATTTTAGCCGTGACAAAATAGGCATACCTGCTACAGTAAAGACAATAGAATACTGTCCCAATAGGTCAGCGACAATAGCGCTGCTTAAATATGCTGATGGCGAACACAAATATATACTCGCCCCTGTTGGTCTGAATGTCGGAGATACGGTAATGTCAGGGCCTCAGGCTGACATAAAGCTGGGCAATGCAATGACAATAAAGGATATTCCTGTGGGTTCGACTGTGCATAATATTGAGTTGAGACCAGGTCAGGGGGCAAGGCTTGTAAGGACAGCAGGCGCAGGTGCGCAGATTGTAGCAAAAGAAGATAAATATGCACAGATAAAAATGCCTTCAGGAGAGGTAAGGCGTGTTCTGACTTCATGCATGGCTACAATTGGACAGGTCGGAAATGTTGAGCATGAAAATATATCTTATGGAAAGGCCGGAAGAAAGAGATATTTGGGCAGGAGGCCTCATGTCAGGGGCGTTGCAATGAATCCGATAGACCACCCCCTTGGCGGAGGAGAAGGAAAATCTTCTGGCGGCAGACCCGCATGCTCTCCATGGGGTAAGCCTGAAGGCGTAAAAACAAGGCGCAACAAGAAGACAGATAAGTTTATAGTAAAAAAACGGAAATAATTGTTATTAGTTACTCGTTATTTGGAATTAAAATAACTAATAACGAGTAACTAAT
>DBNT01000133.1:3219-17596 GCA_002299835.1 Nitrospiraceae bacterium UBA665
CGAGTAACTAATAACGAGTAACGGAGGTATAAGTGCCGAGATCCTTAAAAAAAGGACCGTATGTAGAGCTGCAATTGATGAAAAAAGTGGAAACCATGCTATCAACTGGAGAGAAAAAAATGCTAAAGACATGGTCAAGGCGGTCTACAATAACGCCTGAGTTTATAGGTTTTACTTTTGCAGTTCATAACGGAAGAAAATTTATCCCCGTGTATATTACTGAAAATATGGTTGGTCATAAGCTGGGCGAGTTTGCCCCGACAAGGACATTTAAGGTCCATGCAGGCTCTGAAAAAACTACATCGGTTAAGGGGGCTAAATAAATATAAGCACTAATTCCGAAAAGATTGTATTTCCGTGTCCGTTATCCGTTAACGGATAACGGACACGAACAACGGATAATGAATTTAGGATTTGGAATTTGCTTTAAATTATTGAGGTTATATATGGAATCAAAGGCTATTCTTAAATATGCGAGGGTTACACCGAGAAAGGCGAGACGGGTTATAGATCTTATAAGGGGCAAAAGGGCATCTGAAGCGCTTACATCCTTAAGATATATGCCGTATAGAGCTGCTGTGCATGTAGCAAAACTCCTTAAATCGGCGATTGCTAATGCAGAACAAAAAAACAGGAATGTTGATATTGATAAGCTGAAGATAAAAACAGCCCTTGTTGACCAGGGTCCTGTAATGAAGCGCATGGAACCCCGTGCCATGGGCAGGGCAAATATGATTAAAAAGAGGACATCTCATATAACGATTATTCTTTCAGAATAATAGGCGGAATAATAAAAGGAGGTAATTGACTTGGGTCAGAAGACTAATCCAATCGGCAACAGGGTCGGAATAATAAGGACATGGGAATCAAGATGGTTTCTTAAAAAGGGATATTCTGGACAGCTTATAGAAGATTTGAATATACGTAAGATAATAAAAGACAAGTTATCTCATGCAGGGGTTTCAAAGGTAGAGATAGAAATGCCCGGTCAAAAGCTTAAGGTTATAATATATACGGCAAGGCCAGGCATAATAATTGGTAAAAAGGGCGCTGAAGTTGAAAAATTAAAGAAAGAAATAGAAAAAATAACAGGCAAACAGGCATCAATTGATATTAAGGAAATTAGAAAGCCGGAGGTTAATGCCCAGCTTGTTTCTGAAAATGTAGCATTGCAGCTTGAAAAAAGGGTTGCATTCAGAAGGGCATTGAAGCGAGCCGTATCTTCTGCCATGAGATTCGGCGCACTGGGGATAAAGGTGCAGTGTTCAGGAAGGCTTGCAGGCGCTGAAATAGCAAGGTCTGAGTGGTATAGGGAAGGGAGAGTTCCACTCAATACATTCAGGGCAGATATTGATTATGGTTTTGCAGAGGCAAAAACAACATATGGCAAAATAGGAGTTAAAATCTGGATATACCATGGTGATGTACTTCCAGGACAGACAGTAACACATGGATAATAACAGGAGAGCAATATGTTAGCACCAAAAAAAGTAAAATTTAGAAAAACAATGAAGGGCCGCATGACGGGCAAGGCTTATAGAGGATCTGATGTGTCTTTTGGTGAGTTTGCCCTGAAGGCTATAGAGCCGGGATGGATAACCAGCCGTCAAATAGAGGCAGCAAGGGTGGCTATTACAAGACAGGCAAAAAAAGGCTGTAAGGTCTGGATAAGGATATTTCCGGACAAACCAATTACTCGCAAGCCTGCAGAAACAAGGATGGGAAAAGGCAAGGGCAATCCAGAGTTCTGGGTGGCAGTTATAAAACCTGGTAGAATACTATATGAAGTTTCAGGAATAAGCGAAGAAGTGGCAAAAGAGGCATGCAGGCTTGCAGGGCAAAAACTGCCTGTTGCCACAAAGTTTATCAAGAGAGAGGAATCATTAACATGAAGGACTTGAAGGGCTTAAAGACACATGATTTAAGAAATCTCTCAGTAGATGAGCTGATACGAAAAGAGAAGGATTTGAGAAAGGAATTATTTAGCCTCAAACTTCAGCTTTCAAAGGGTGAACTGCCTAACAACAGGAGAGTTAAAGTTGTAAGGAAGGATATAGCGAGAGCATTGACTATAATAACAGAAAAAGAAAAAGGGGTCCCCCAGAAGTCTTCGACTTTGGGGGGTGCAAAAGGGGTTGGAAATGCCTAAGAAGATTTATGTGGGAAGAGTTGTCAGCGACAAAATGGACAAAACCGTGGTGGTGGCTGTTACAAGGACATTTCAGCATCCGCTGTATAAAAAGACAATAAAGAGGATAGCTAGATTTAAAGCTCATGATGAGGAAAATAAATGCAAGACTGGTGATATAGCGCAAATAGTTGAAAGCAGACCACTCAGTAAGGATAAAAGGTGGCAGGTAATTAAAATACTAAAGGGCGAGGAAGCATAGCAATGATACAGCCGAGAAGCATTCTTGAGGTAGCAGATAATTCAGGAGCCAAAAAGGTTCAATGCATACGGGCGCTAGGCGGTTCAAACAGGAAATACGCTGGTCTTGGTGATATCATTGTTGTCAGCGTTAAAGAGGCTATTCCTGAAGGCGACATTAAAAAGGGCGCTGTTACTAAGGCCGTTGTTGTGAGAACCAAAAAGGAGCACAGAAGAACTGACGGCTCATATATAAGGTTTGATCAAAACGCTGTGGTGCTTATAAACAATCAGTTAGAGCCTGTAGGCACAAGAATATTTGGACCGGTTGCGAGGGAATTGAGATGGAAGGAATTCATGAAGATAATATCTCTTGCTCCGGAAGTATTATAAATAAAGCTCATAGCTCATGGCTCATAGTTTTTTTGCTATCAGCTATGAGCTATCAGCTAATTAAGGAGGAAAAAGTGGGCTTTCGGGTTAAAAAAGGCGACACAGCTATTGTGTTGTCTGGAAAAAATAAAGGAAAAAGCGGTAGGGTGCTTAGTGTTTTAACCTCAAAAGAGAGGGTTATTGTAGAAGGTCTAAATATAGTAAAGAGGCATATGAAGCCAAACAAGAAATACAAACAGGGCGGTATAATAGAAAAAGAGGCTCCCATGCATATTTCAAATGTAATGCTTCTATGTCCAAAATGCAGCAAACCAACAAGGATGAGCAGCGCTTTGCTTGAAAGCGGAAAAAAATTGAGGAGATGCAAAAAATGCAGCGAATTTATAGATTAATAGGGTCTCCAAAAAGTCGAAGACTTTTTGAGGTAACAGTGTGCAAGGAGGCTATAGACTAAGGATGGCATCAAGACTACAAGAGAAATATAATAAAGAAGTAATCCCTGTCATAATGAAAGACTTCTCATACAAGAGCATTATGCAGGCGCCTAAAATTGAAAAGGTAATAGTCCATGTTACCCTGGGTGAAGCCACGCAGAACATAAAACTCCTTGATGCAGCCGAAAAGGAGATTGCTCTTATAACAGGACAGAAACCGCTTATTACAAAATCAAAGAAGGCTATAGCTGGATTTAAGCTTAGAAAGGGTGTTCCGCTTGGATGCAAGGTAACACTAAGGGGAAAAAGAATGTATGAATTCCTCGACAGGTTAATAAGTATCGCATTGCCGAGGATAAGGGATTTTAGGGGTCTTTCTGCTAAATCCTTTGATGGCAAGGGTAATTACTCTTTTGGCGTGAAGGAGCAGTATATTTTTCCGGAAATAGATTATGACAAAGTGGAAATGGTGCATGGCCTTGATATAAATATATGCACTACGGCAAAAACAGACGAAGAAGCAAGAATGTTGCTGAGGCATATGGGTATGCCGTTCAGGAAACTGTAATGAGTAATGAATAATGAGTAATGAATAAATTGTTAATTTAAGAGCTAATCGCTTAAAGGAGGAGTTAGTGGCAAAGACATGTCTGATAGAAAAGGCCAAAAGACCACCTAAATTTCAGGTAAGGGCTTACAATAGATGTAATATTTGCGGCAGACCCAGGGGATATATGAGATATTTCAAAATTTGTAGAATATGCTTCAGAATGTTTGCTTTAAAGGGGCAGATCCCGGGCGTAACAAAATCAAGCTGGTAGAGGTGCTAAAATGCTGACTGATCCAATTGCAGATATGTTGACAAGAATGAGGAATGCAATCCTCATAAAAAATGAAAAGGTGGATATGCCTGCCTCAAAGATGAAGGTTGAAATAGCAAAGATGTTAAAGGAAGAGGGGTTTATAAAATCGTATAAAATACTTAAAGACAAAAAACAGGGCATGCTGAGAGTAGTCTTTAAATATACCCCTGATAACCATGCTATTATATCAGGATTGAGGAAGATAAGCAAACCCGGAAGAAGGGTTTATGTTGGTAAAGACGAAATTCCCAGTGTTATGGGTAACATGGGCATAGCAATTATGACTACATCAAAGGGAATAATGACAGATAAGGAGTGCCGCCGCGATGGGGTTGGCGGAGAAGTGCTGTGCTATATATGGTAGGGCAAAAGAGGGACTGCGTCTCCTATTTGGAAACCCCCTGAAAGATAAAAAAATTAAAGAGAGGATTTAGATGTCAAGGATAGGCAAAAAACCTATAGAAATACCGCAGGGTGTAAGTGTTGAAATAAAAAATGATGTTGTAAAAGTAAAGGGACCAAAAGGGGAGCTCATTTATAACACCCCTTCAGCCATAAGACTTTCTGCCTCAGATGAAACGGTAACCGTGCAAAGGGGTTCGGATGCCAAGACAGACAAGTCCATTCATGGTCTTGTCAGGAGTCTTGTATCTAATATGGTGACTGGCGTATCGCAGGGATATAAAAAGGTTCTGGAAATAAGCGGCGTAGGTTATAGGGCACAGGTTAAAGGCAATAAGATGCTTTTTGCGCTGGGGTATTCTCATTCTGTTGAATACGAACTGCCTGCGGGCATAACTGCAGCAGTTGATGATAGGCAGACAACAATAACCCTCAGTGGAATTGATAAGCAGTTGTTAGGGCAGGTAGCTGCGAATATTAAAGAGATGAGGGCGCCAGATGTTTATAAAGGCAAGGGTATCAAGCATGCCGGACAGAGGATTAAGCTGAAAGCCGGAAAGACAGGCAAGAAGTAGAGGAGGTAATTGGTGAAGATTAGCAGGGAACTGGCAAGACAGAGAAGACATATAAGGATAAGAAAACAGGTGTTCGGAACTGCTGAGAAGCCGAGACTTAGCGTATATAAAAGCCTTAAGCATATATATGCACAAATTATAGACGATACAAAGGGACATGCCCTTGTATTTGCCTCTACCTTAGGCAAGGATACAGGCGATGAAAAGAAGAATAAGAGCAATGTAGAGATGGCTAAAAGAATAGGTCGGACGCTTGCAGAGAGGGCAAAAGGAGCCGGAATTAAAAAAGTAGTTTTTGACAGAGGTGGCTACAAATATCATGGGTGTATAAAGTCCCTTGCGGAATCTGCAAGGGAAGGGGGATTAGAATTTTAAATTTCAAATTTGGAATTTGGGTTTTGGAATTTTCTTAGAATGAGGAGGTATGGTGAAAGGCTACAGAATTGACCCAGAAGAACTTAACTTAAAAGATAAGGTTGTATATATAAACAGGGTTGCCAAGGTTGTAAAAGGAGGTAGAAGATTCTCTTTCAGCGCGCTTGTTGTTGTCGGCAATGAAAATGGAATTGTAGGAGTTGGTAAAGGCAAGGCAACAGAGGTTCCAGAGGCAATAAGGAAGGCTGTCCAGCAAGCAAAAAAACGACTGTTCAAATTTCCCCTCAAAGACGGAACCATACCTCACAGAATTATTGGAAGATACGGCTCCAATACGGTTGTTATAAATCCTGCAAAGAAGGGAACAGGACTTATAGCAGGCGGTGCTGCCCGAGCAGTGTTTGAAGTAGCAGGCATACAAGATATAGTTGCAAAGTCTTTAGGAGGGCACAACCCGTTTAATACAGTAAAAGCAACATTAGATGGTCTTGCCAGTCTAAGGGACCCTAATATTGCTTTAAAGTTAAGAGGTAAAGCTGAAGGAGAGCCTGTGGTAGAAGAGACTAAAGAAAATAGTAAGCAGTAGTCAGGAAGAAAAATAAGGAGGCTATAGGGCATAGACATGAAAATAGAAGACTTAAAGCCAGCAAAAGGAAGTAAAAAGTGTGCCAAAAGAGTTGGGCGCGGGAGAGGTTCTGGATGGGGAAAGACATCTGCAAAGGGACATAAGGGGCAGAAGGCACGTTCTGGCGGCACAAAAGGACCGTCATTTGAAGGCGGACAGACACCACTTCAAAGAAGGCTACCTAAAAGGGGCTTTAAAAACGCTCCGTTTAAAAAAGAGTTTGTGGTTTTAAATATAGATGACATTGCCAAGCTTGAAGATATTGATACCGTAACGCCTGAAATTCTTCTGCAAAAGAGAGTTATCAAAAAATTAAAGGACGGCGTAAAAATATTAGGCACAGGACAGATAAGCAAACCGCTAACAATAAAAGCTCATGCATTTAGTTCCCCTGCTGTTTTAAAGATAAAGGCTGCAGGAGGAAAGGCTGAGATAATCGGAAATCATGAGATTAGTTGAAAGCATTAGGAGCATATTTAAGGTCCCAGAGATTAGAAACAGGATTCTTTTTACTTTAGGCCTCCTCATTGTTTACAGAATCGGAGCGCATATACCTACCCCAGGCATTGATGGTGCAGCGCTTAGTAAGTTTCTTACAGAAAGAGCGGCTGCAATGATGGGCTTTTTCGATATATTTACAGGCGGCGCTTTATCTCAAATGGCTATATTTGCCCTCGGAGTCATGCCTTACATTAGTGCATCTATTATATTTCAGCTTCTTACTGTCGTTATCCCTGCCCTTGGAAAGCTTGCAAAAGAGGGCGAGGCAGGCAGAAAAAAGATTGTTAAGTATACAAGATACGCTACGGTTGGCATTGCTACTATTCAGTCATTCGGAATAGCCGTAGGACTTGAAGGTATGGCAGGAGGCGCATTTGTTCAGGACCCGGGCTGGTCTTTCAGGCTAATTACAATGATTACTCTTACTTCTGGCGCTGTTTTTCTCATGTGGCTTGGAGAACAAATTACCGAAAGGGGTATTGGAAACGGGATTTCTTTAATAATATTTGCTGGAATAGTAGCAGGACTTCCAACAGCGATAATGAGCATAGTTGCTCTCGTAAGGGCCGGTGAATTATCTATATTTTTTGTGTTAATTCTTTTAGTAATGTTGGTGGGAATTGTTGTCGGTATAGTATTTATTGAGAGAGGGCTGAGAAAAATTCCTGTTCAGTATGCCAGGAAAGTTGTGGGGAAAAAGGTATTTGGCGGGCAGAGCACGCATCTTCCATTGAAAGTAAATACAGCAGGTGTTATTCCGCCAATATTTGCTTCCTCAATAATAATGTTTCCCGCTACTATTACAGGTTTTATAGCTATTCCTTGGGTTCAGTCTATAGCAGAACAACTTGCACCTGGAAATCTTGTGTATATAACGATACTTGTAGGGGGTATCATCTTTTTCAGCTATTTTTATACAGCAGTGATATTCAACCCTGTGGATATAGCTGAAAACCTTCAAAAACATGGGGGATTTATTCCAGGCATAAGGCCCGGACAAAAAACAACTGAATATATATATAGAGTGCTTTCAAGGCTGACCTTTGTTGGAGCTATTTATCTTTCTGTAGTCTGTATTATACCTGAGATTTTGATTGGTAGTTTTGGCATACCACTTCATCTGGCATTTTTCTTTGGCGGCACTTCGCTTCTGATTGTAGTTGCGGTTGCTCTTGATACTGTTTCTCAGATAGAATCTCATTTAGTCACAAGGTCATATGATGGTTTTCTTAAAAAAGGTAGGTTGAAGGGCAGTAAGGGATAGTGGTAATCATTAAATCTAGCAGAGAGATAAAAAAAATTAGAGCGGCTTGCCGCATTGTAGCAGAAGCATTAGAGGTCATAAAGCAGATAATTAGGGCAGGCATAAATACCCGAGATATAGAGAATGCAGCGGACAGGGAAATAAGAATCAGGGGCGGAGCGCCTGCATTTAAGGGATACAGAGGGTATCCTGCAAGTATCTGTGTATCTATTAATGAACAGGTAGTGCATGGAATACCATCAACGGCAGTAATACTAAAAGATGGCGATATAGTTAGCATAGACATGGGGGTGCTGCTGGACGGTTTTTATGGTGATGCAGCTATAACAGTGCCGGTAGGGAATATTTCAGCCGAGGCATCGAGGCTTCTTAAGACTACTGAAGAAGCTCTTTATGCGGGAATACAAAAGGCTGTTGCAGGAAATAGGGTATCAGATATTTCTGCAGCAATACAGGGGCATGTTGAGATCAATGGATTTTCAGTAGTAAGGGCATTTGTAGGGCATGGTATCGGCCGTTTTCTGCATGAAGAGCCGCAGATTCCGAATTTTGGAAAACCTGGCAGGGGGCAGAGACTAAAAGAGGGCATGACTTTGGCAATAGAACCTATGGTTAATATCGGGGGATCAGATATTATGATATTAAAAGACGGCTGGACAGCAGTTACATCTGACGGCAGCTTTTCTGCCCATTTTGAGCACACCATTGCTATTGCTGACAATGGACAGGAAATCTTGACTAAAATATAAAATAGCAGGTATCATATTAGGTTTAGGAATGGCGAAAGAAGAAAATATAGAAGTGCAGGGAACTATTATTGAAACCTTGCCTAATGCTATGTTCAGAGTTGAACTTGACAATGGGCAGTTGATACTTGCTTATGTATCAGGCAAAATGAGGATGCATTTTATAAAAATTTTACAAGGAGATAAAGTTACAGTTGAGATGTCTCCTTACGACCTTACAAAGGGACGAATAACTTATAGGTTTAAGTGAGAACTAAAAACTAGGAACTAAGAAGTGAGAACTAAAAAAAGGGTTTAAAAGTCTTTCATTTTTAGTTTCTATTTCTCAGTTTTTAGTTCCCGAAGGGGGGACATATGAAAGTAAGAGCTTCTGTAAAATCAATATGCGCAAAATGTAAAGTGATAAAGAGAAAGGGAGTTGTAAGAATTCTATGCGAAAACCCTAGACATAAGCAGAGGCAGGGATAATAAAAATTTCAAATTTCAAATTAAATTTTAGACAAGGAGTTTTTTATGGCGAGAATAGCAGGAGTTGATTTGCCTAAAAATGCAAGAGTAGAAATAGGACTCACGCGTATTTTCGGTATCGGCAGGTCTTTATCAAACAAAATACTTAAAGAAACAAACATAAACCCGGATATAAGAGTTAAAAATCTTACTGATGAGGATATAGTTAAAATAAGGAATCTTATAGAAAAGAACTTTGATGTAGAAGGCGATCTCAGACGAGAAATTGGGATGAACATAAAAAGGCTTATTGATATTGGGTGCTATAGGGGTTTCAGGCATAAAGCACACCTTCCGGTTAGGGGACAGAGGACAAAGACGAATGCAAGGACACGGAAGGGACCTAGAAAGCTTGTAATTAAAAAGAAGTAAGAAAGGGAGGAAAAGAATATTATGGGACAGAAAAAGCGCGCAGGCAAAATGGTAAAGAAAAATATACCGATAGGTGCAGCCCATATACAGACCACATTTAACAATACAATCGTCACAATAACAGATCAGGTTGGTAATGTTGTGGCATGGTCAAGTGCAGGCAGTTTAGGCTTTAAGGGTTCAAGAAAAGGCACTCCATTTGCCGCACAGATGGCATCAGAAGCTGCAGCAAAAAAGGCTATGGAAATGGGGCTTAAACAGGTTGATGTTTTTGTAAAAGGACCTGGAGCAGGCAGGGAAACGGCAATCCGTGCACTTCAGGCTACTGGCCTTGAGATAACCCTTATTAAGGATGTTACTCCTGTACCGCACAACGGATGCAGGCCGCCAAAAAGGAGGCGTGTATAAATGGCAAGATATACAGGTGCATTGTGCAGACTCTGCAGGAGGGAGGGTGAAAAACTCTTTTTAAAGGGCGCTAGATGTTATACAGAGAAGTGTGCAGTTGAAAAAAGAAAGTACGCTCCAGGTCAGCACGGACAGAAGAGAGGAAAACTATCTGACTACGGTATGCAGCTTAGGGAGAAGCAGAAAGTCAGAAGAATATATGGAATAATGGAGGGCCAGTTTAGGATATATTTTGAAAAAGCTGCGGGACATAAAGGCGCAACAGGAGAAGTGCTCTTACAGTTGCTTGAAAGAAGATTAGATAATGTGATATATAGAGCAGGCTTTGCTGCCAATAGAAGAGAGGCAAGGCAGCTTGTCAGGCATGGATTTTTTGTAGTCAATGGCAAAAAGGTTGATATACCGTCGTATCTGTTAAAGCCTGGTGATAGCATAGAAGCCTCTGAATCAGGCAAAGGTTTGCAGGCAATATCAGACAGCCTTTCTATTGCCGAGCACAGGGGATTTCCGGACTGGATAGAGGTTAACACCCAGAAGATGGCAGGAAGGTTTGTAAGGATTCCATCAAGGGATGAAATACAGTTGCCAGTCCACGAACAGCTTATAGTTGAATTTTATTCTAAATAATAAATTTGAAGCGGGAAATAGAAGCGGGGACTGCTTCTCACTTTTGTTTTTATTTCTCGTTTTCTATTTAAAAAATAGGAGGCTTCATTATGAATTTGGCTAAAAAGGGCTTTCAATTATCTACAAAAATTAATTTTGACGAAGAAACCCTTACAAGTTTTTATGGAAAGCTGACAGTAAAACCACTTGAGCGCGGGTTTGGAATTACTATAGGCAATTCATTGCGTAGGATACTACTTTCTTCTATAGAAGGCACGGCGGTTATAGGCGCAAAAATATCTGGCGCCTTGCACGAATTTTCTTCTATAAAAGGAGTTAAGGAAGATGTTACAGATGTGCTGTTGAATATAAAGAAATTGAGATTTAAAATGCACGGGGACAGTAAAAAGACCGTGTTCATAAAAGCAAAAGGCCCTAAAACTATAACCGGCGCTGATATAGAGACTGTCTCAGGTATTGAGGTATTAAATAAAGACCATTATATTGCAACTGTTGATAATGGCTCAAGCCTTGAGATAGAGATGTTTGTAAAGAAGGGGAAGGGGTATGTCCTGGCTGAAATAAATAAAGAAGAAGGCTTTCCTGTTAATGTTTTAGTAATAGATTCAGTATTTAATCCTGTAAAAAAGGTTAATTTTATGGTTGAAAAGACGAGGGTTGGAAAGGCAACTGATTTTGATAAGCTTACAATGGAGTTATGGACAGACGGCAGCCTTTCTCCTAAAAAGGCTGTTAGCGATGCTGCTTCACTGTTTATGGATTGCCTTGACCTTTTTATATTTGCTGAGGAGTCAGTTGATGAGATTCAAGCAATAAATTTTCTACCTGAATCGATAAGCCCGTCTTTAAACAAAAATTTCTCAAAGAACATAGATGAGATGGAATTGTCTGTAAGGGCGCATAACTGTCTGAAGAATGCAGACATAAAGACTATCGGTGACTTAGTTTATAAAACAGAGTATGAAATGTTAAGGACAAAGAATTTTGGCAGGAAGTCACTAAATGAAATAAAGAAAGTATTGCATTCAATGGGATTGCATTTTGGCATGAGAATTAATCAGGACGAATTAGCAAATAAGTAGAAATTTAGAAGTTAGACAAAATAGGAGGCATAGATGCGCCATAAAGTAGCAGGAAGACATTTTGGCAGGACAGCAAACCAGAGAAAGGCATTACTCAAAGGACTTGTGTCTTCACTTTTTGAGCATCAGACAATAGAGACTACAGTAGCAAAAGCAAAGGCTGTGAAGGGCATGGCAGAAAAACTTATTACATTTAGTAAACGTGGCGACCTTCATTCAAAAAGAATGGTTATGTCTTATATTTCAAATAGAGATGTTACAGCAAAGCTCTTTTCAGATATAGCGCCGAGATTTATAGACAGAAACGGAGGCTACTTGAGGATAATACAAACGCGCCAGAGAGTAAATGACCGAGCGCCAATGGCTATAATAGAGTTTATTGATTATGCGGACTTAAAAGATTTAAAAGGAAAATCTGCTGTTAAGAAAGACAAAGAAGGCAAAAACAAAAAACAAGAAGGTAAAAAATAATGAAAGAAATATTGATAGCATTAGGGATAGTTTTAGTATGGGTAGTGCTTCAGTTTGTTGTGTTCCCTAAGCTTGGCGTGCCAACCTGAGCAGTTCCACCTAAGGGTTCGGAGAACCCCGAAAACTCTAAAAAATGCTCTAAAAAATACAAATAAATCCTCAAGAGATTTTTTTTGGTGCGAGAGAGGGGAGTTGAACCCCTACGGTTGCCCGCCAGATCCTAAGTCTGGTGCGTCTGCCAGTTCCGCCACTCTCGCTCAAAAAGACAGTAACGAGTAACAAGTAACGAGTTAAAAACTGAAAACTGTCAACTATTGAACTCCTTGTCAATGTATAATAGTATATCAAAACAATGCAATAGCATGCCAACAAATAATTAGTCAATGGGCCTCTGCCCAGTTTTTCCCGTGGCATATTTCGACTTTTAGCGGCACAGAAAGGCTCAATGCCTTCTCCATTTCAGCCTTAACAAGCTGTTTTACAATATCGGTCTCTTCTTCAGGCGCTTCAAGCAGCAGTTCATCATGTATCTGAAGCAGTATTTTTGCCTTAAGATTTTTTTCAGCAAGTTTTTTGTGTATGTTAATCATAGCTATTTTTATTAAATCCGCTGCTCCACCCTGAATAGGTGTATTTATTGCAAGCCTTTCAGCCTGCTGTCTTATGCTTATATTGGCGCTCCAAATTTCTGGCACAGGCCTTTTCCTGCCCATAAGCGTTGTAACAAATCCGCATTCATGGGCTTTTTTTATTATGTTTTCCATGTAATCTCTTACCCCTGGATGTTTTTTAAAGTATTGTTCTATGTATGTAGCAGCTTTTTTCGGTGGTATATTAAGCGCTTCTGAAAGCCCGAAGGGGCTTATGCCGTAAACAACCCCGAAATTTACTGTTTTGGCGACTCTTCTCATGTCTACTGTCACAGATTCTTTAGGGATGCCAAACAATTCTGATGCTGTTTCAGTATGGATGTCTATATCGTTTTTAAATGCATTAATTAAGCCGCTGTCATTGCTCATATGTGCGAGTATTCTTAGTTCAATCTGAGAGTAATCAGCCGATACAAGCATATGTCCTTTGTCTGCTATAAAAATTTCTCTTATTCTTGCCCCCCACTCTCCACGAATGGGTATATTTTGTAAATTCGGCTCGCTGCTGCTGAGCCGTCCTGTTGCAGTAACAGTCTGATTAAATGATGTGTGTATCCTTCCTGTGCGGCTGTTTATCAGTTTTGGAATCGCATCTATATATGTTGTCTTTAATTTGTATAATGTCCTGTAGTTTAAAATTTCACTCGGAAGTTCATGTGTCTTTGCCAGCTCTACAAGCACATCCATGCTTGTAGAATAACCTGTTTTGGTTTTTTTAGATGGTTTAAGTCCGAGTTTGTCAAACAGTATTTTCCTTAGTTGTAAAGGCGAATTTATATTGAATTTTTCACCTGCAAGTGAATATATTTTTATTTCTATGACGGATAGCTCTCTTTCAAGTTCTTTTGACAGTCCTGCAATTTTATCATTGTCAATCATTATTCCTGCGCTCTCCATGTCGGCGAGAACATAAATTAAAGGCATCTCAATATCAAAATACAATTTTTCAAGTCCTTCATCTATTAGTTTTTCAAATAGCAATTCTTTTAATTCCAGTGCAAGCAAGGCATCTTCTGCTGCGTATTGAGTGGCGTCATCTATAGGAAGTTCAGAAAATGAGCTGTATTTCCCAAGGGTTTCTGTGAAAGTCTTTTTTTTATGTACAAGGTATTCAAGACTGACATTTTCAAGGCTGTGGTCTGGCTTATTGGGAGCTAAAAGATATGATGCAAGCATTGTGTCATATAGCATGCCTTTTACATGAATTCCTTCTTGCCTTAACATAAGGATGTCATATTTAAGGTTGTGGCCTATTTTTAAGATAGATTCGTCTTCCAGTGCCTTCTTTAAGATATCAAAAGCCTCTAAGATATTTGTGGCGTATTTATGCCTTACCGGAACATAATATGCCTTGCCCTTTTCTCTGCACAGGGCTATGCCGACTATTGAGTCTGATAAGGGATTTTTGCCGGTAGCCTCTATGTCAAAGGAAAGATAGGCTATCGGCAATGGGCTATGGGCGATAGGTAAAGCTGACGGCATTTCGGAGACGGTTTGCACTGTTTCAGGCCCTTTGCTGCTTTTAAAAAGGGAAAATTGTTCCATATTGGTAGTTTATCAGAAGCAGGAGCCGCGTATAAAGTGAATAAATTGCAGTTGTATTCTGGCTCCCTATCCGATTTGGCCGCTCCATAGAATCGGACGCCTTAGAATCGCTCTGCAATGAAAGTAAAGTGGACTGAGATGCATTAATTTCCGAAAAATAGAGATAGAC
>DBNT01000009.1 GCA_002299835.1 Nitrospiraceae bacterium UBA665
AGGGAGAACTGTTTATCTCACCCTCCCCTTAATCCCCTCCCATCTAGGGAGGGGAGACAAAAAGAAATGCTCCCGTCAAGGGATGGGAAAGTTACCCACTTGAAATAAGAAAAAACCTTTTTTAATTACGGGGCGAACAGATACGGACAACGGAAAGGGGCAACGCTAAACGAATTATGCAAATTATATGTCCTGTTTGTAAAAAAAAGACCACATGGGAAGAAAATCCGTGGAGACCCTTCTGTTCTGAAAGGTGCAAGCTCATCGATCTGGGCAAATGGGCATTAGAGGAGTACAACATTCCGTCGGAAGAAAGTGAAGAAAAGATACGGGAAACAGATAACAAAGAAAAATAAACTTTTTTAAAAATCAGGAGGCATTATGACAAAAATTATTGTAACAGGCGCAACTGGAAGGATGGGCAGCAGAATCACAGCACTTTCAAAAGATTATCATGGTTTAAAGCTTGTGGGAGCAACCGAGAGAAAAGGACATGACGCAATAGGCAAAGACATTGGCCCGATTGTGGGGATCGGAGAAACAAATGTAAAGCTCACAGATAAACTTGAAGATATTATTGATACCTGTGATGTCATTATTGATTTTACATCTGTAAATTCAACATTACAGCATGTAAAATTAGCATCCGAAAGAAAAAAGGCGATGGTAATCGGTACAACAGGATTCTCAAAGGAAGAACTGGAACCGATAAAAGAATTCTCAAGAAATATTCCCATTGTGCTTGCTCCAAATATGAGCGTTGGCGTTAATCTGCTTCTTAAGGTTTTGCAGGACATTGCAAGGGTTTTAGGCGATGACTACGACATTGAAATTGTAGAGGCTCACCATAGGCTTAAGAAAGATGCCCCGAGCGGCACAGCCATAAAGATGGCACAGGTTATTACAGAGGCAGTTAATAGAGACCTCGATGAAGTTGCAGTCTATGCAAGAAAAGGATTGATTGGTGAAAGGACAAAAAAAGAAATAGGCATTCAGACATTGAGGGCTGGAGACATCGTTGGAGAGCATACGGTTTTGTTCGGAGGACTGGGAGAGAGAATAGAGATTACACACAAGGCATCAAGCAGGGATACATTTGCAAGAGGCGCCTTAAAAGCTGCCCTGTGGCTTGATAGCAGAACGTCAGGGCTTTATGATATGCAGGATGTGTTAGGGTTAAA
The DNA here is from genome assembly GCA_002299835.1 of Nitrospiraceae bacterium UBA665. GTDB lineage: Bacteria > Nitrospirota > Thermodesulfovibrionia > Thermodesulfovibrionales > Dissulfurispiraceae > UBA665. The sequence goes on from DBNT01000009.1 coordinate 1,182, forward strand.
ATAGCGATTTTATGCAGAAAGAAAATATCCTTTTGATTGAGGACGAGAAAAAAATATCGGATATTGTTAAGTCATATCTTGAAAAGGAAGGTTTTGATGTTACAGTAGCAGCAACAGGAGAACATGCCCTGCGAATGATAAACAAACATTTTGACCTCGTAATTTTAGACCTGATGCTTCCAGACATTGATGGCGAGACCATATGCACCTCAATAAGGAAGATATCCGATGTTCCTATAATCATGCTCACAGCAAAAAGCTCCGAAGACGACAGAATAAAAGGTCTTGGCATCGGCGCAGACGACTATGTTATAAAACCCTTCAGCCCGCGTGAACTTATAGCAAGAATAAAGGCCCATCTCAGAAGAACCAAAAAGAGCGAAAAGATGATGCTTTCATTCAACAGCGGTCTCCTGATAATTGATACTGGTTCAATGGAAGCCAGGAAAAATCAGCAGGTTATTCCACTGACGGCTACAGAGTTCAGAATACTCCTCTATCTTGCAGAAAAACCACAGATAGTCTTTGGAAGGCTGCAGATTGTTAATGCAGTTCAGGGATATGACTTTGAAGGATATGACAGAGTCATTGATGCTCATATAAAAAATATCAGACATAAGATAGAGGATAATCCCCAGAAACCGGAATTCATAAAAACAGTACATGGAGCGGGATATAAATTTATTGGTGTACCTGATTAATGAAGACAAAAATTTTTCTTGCTTTCATTGCAGTAATATTTGTAGCACTTCTTTCAAATTTTATCTTTGGATGGCTAATAATAAAAGACTTTAACAACTATGTAAAAGGTGTAAAAGAAGAACAGTTTTTCTGGGTAGTGGCATCTGTGGAAAGCAGCTACTCTAATGGACAATGGGATGTAAAAACATTGTCAGAATCCATTCACTGGGCAATGATGCTGGGCTTCAATACAAAAATCCTTGATACAGAAGGCAATGAGGTCATATCAGCCGAAAAAGTGATAGAGCATCTTCCTGATGCCATGAAATGGCGTATGCAAGGGCTTTTGCATATTCCTGACACAGCAAAGCCTTATGAAAAACATCCTCTTTATGTGAAAGGACAAAGAGTTGGCACTCTTTTGTCTCATCAGTTTCACAAAGAAATAATAATGGCAAAAGAGCTCATATTTAAGCAAAGAACAAAGAACTTTTTACTCATCTCGCTTTTTATAGCAGGCATTGGCTCTTTAGTGTTAGCGATAGTCTTAGGCAGGCATCTAACAAAACCTATTGCTAATCTTACGATAGGAGCTGAGAAAATCGCAAAAGGTGATTTCAATGTAAAGATAGTCTCAGCGTCAAAAGATGAGGTTGGAAAGCTTTCAGAAAGTTTTAATAAAATGGCAGAGTCTCTCCGCAAAGAAGAAAAACTTAGAAAACACCTGATGTCAAATATTGCACATGAACTCAGAACTCCGTTAACTATTGCAAAAACCCATATAGAAGCTATTGAAGACGGAATAGTAGACCCGGCCATCGGTATTGATAATGTTAAAACAGAAATAAACCATCTCATTAGACTCATAAAAGGAATTGAAGATATTGTTGAAGCAGAGGCAAGTTTTTTTATAAAGACTGAACAGACAGAAATAAATCTAAAAGACTTTCTTATCTCTTTTGCTGAAAAAATGCATCCTATATTTACAGAAAAAGACCTTTATCTAACAGTAAAAAGTGAAAATGACCTTTTTGTTGTCACAGATGTTGATAAGTTAGAAAAGATAATGCTTAACTTAATTTCTAATTCTCTAAAGTTTACACAAAAAGGCGGTGTTACAGTTGATTATGGAATAAAAGAAATGACATTTTTTGTAGAAATAAAAGACTCTGGAGTAGGAATTCCTGAAAATGAAATACCGTTTATATTTAATAGGTTTTATAAAATTAAAAAGCACCCTCCATTAGATAAAAATGAGGAAGCAGGGTTAGGGCTCGGGCTTGGATTGGCAATTGTCAAAGAACTAATAAACGCAATGGATGGAGAGATAGAGGTAGAAAGCAAAACTAACGAAGGGACAACATTCCGTATTTATCTGCCATACAATTCATAATTTCTTCACTATCCTGTGATATTGTTTTAGATGATAAAATTTATCTTAATTTTATTTTTACTAAGCATCCCTATTTCAGGCATTTATGCTGAAAATACTTTGAAAAAGCAACAGATTCGTCATTTTGGTTACTGTGAATTATGCGGCGCATATAGATACTGCATAAGAAAACCTACATATCAAGAAGCTGTCAACGCTTTGAGGCTATACTTTGCAAGAATGGGCTTCAAGGTAGCAGTTATAAAACATGAAGGCAGATTTATTAAAGCTATTGTCTACAAAAACGGAAAAGCCGATATGGTTTTGCTTGACATAAGAACAGGACTGATACGGTCAGTATATTGAAAATGACATCAAACACATGAAATTGTGCCCTCTGATTTAGACCACTAACCTCCCCCCTATCAACTCCTTCATCTCCCTTACTGCCCTTTCAATACCTACAAGGACAGCCCTTGATATAATGCTGTGTCCAATATAAAGTCCTCTCATCCCTTCAATGGCAGCGATGCCCTTCACATTAAAATAATTTAGCCCATGCCCTGCATTTGCAAGCAAACCTAATTTATTTGCAACTTTTACAGCTTCCATAACCCTGTGCAGTTCTTTTTCCTGTTTTTTTCCTTTTGCGTTGGCATAAAGCCCTGTATGGATTTCAACCATGTCAGCGCCGATTTCTTTTGATATGTCAACATCCATTATATTAGGGTTTATAAATAGACTTACAGGCATGCCAGCGCCCTGAATCTTCTTGATGGTCTCTTTGATATGTTCTTTTTGTCCCATCATGTCCAGACCGCCTTCTGTTGTAAGTTCCTGCCTTTTTTCAGGGACAAGTGTCACCATATCTGGCTTAACTTCAAGTGCTATCCGCACCATCTCATCTGTTACAGCCATCTCAAGGTTTAACTCGCAATGCACAACCTCACGCAGTAATCTCAGGTCTCTATCCTGGGCATGCCTTCTATCTTCTCTAAGATGGATGGTAATTCCATCAGCGCCTCCTAATATGGCAAGTGTTGCAGCCATTACTGGGTCTGGCTCAAATGTTTTTCTCGCCTCTCTTACAGTAGCAACATGGTCAATATTAACACCAAGAATCATGAAAATTCCTCCTAATATGCAATTTTATAAAATAATAATCCTAAATATTCGCGCATAGCAATAAATGTCCTCCTCATACCATGGGCATCGGGCAAATAGTCTATCCATTCATATCTTCTATCCTTCCATGTCTTAAAATTAGCAGGTAATGGAGTGACATCAAGACCAACCTCCTTAAAACTCAAAATAGCACGTCTCATGTGATACGCAGATGTTATAAGTATTGGCTTTCTGTAATTATATTTTTTACAGATTTCTTTTGTATATCTTGCATTCTCAATGGTATTCCTGCTTTTATCTTCAATTATAACCTTTTTGTCAGGCACTCCGAGGTCAATGAGAAAACGTTTCATAATAGGCGCCTCTGCCTTTTTGTGTTCATAAACCTTGCCGCCTGACACAATAATTGGAATGTTAAGCATCTTCTGAAGCCTCACTGCTGTGACAAGCCTCGCAATTGGCTCTTCTGTTGGTGCTCCGACACCAGATAAATCAGGGACTTTATCATATACGCCGCCGCCAAGGAGTATTATCACATCACCATGAGGATTTTCAGGAATTTTAAAGTCAGATTCAAGCCCTCTGAGCATTGCATCTGCGACAGGTAATATGGAAAGAAGCCAAATAAAAATACCAATAAAGCAGTTTATAATGCCTGCCTTCCAGTTTTTTTTAAATAAAAACCATAATCCTGAAAATAATAAAAGAACAATAAATATGCCTGGAGGCAAAAGAAATGCAGTCAAAATTTTCTTTAATTCAAACATAGCACCTTAATCCGCATCAGCAAATTTGACAAGCGTTCCCCTTTTTGCACCGTATCTGAATACTGTTATACCCTTTACACCCTTTTCATAGGCAAGAATAAATGCCCTTTCCACATCTTCTTTTTTTGATTTGTTTGGAAGATTAATGGTCTTTGAGACTGCATTGTCCGTATATTCCTGAAATGCTGCCTGCATCTCGATATGGTCATCAGGAGGAATTTCAAGTGCTGTCTTAAAAAGTCTCTTTACATCTACAGGTATCTCTTTTATCCCCTTGAGATCTCCCTTTCTCAAAACCTCGGTCATCAGTTCATCAGAAAAAAAACCTCTCTTTTTTGCAATTTCTACAAAGTATTTATTTATCTCATATAGCTCTGTATCAAGCACAAGCCTTTTATATGCAATGGCAAATAAAGGTTCTATGCCGCTTGAGCAGTCTGCAATTGTGGATAAAGTGCCTGTAGGCGCTATGGTTGTTGTTGTAGCATGCCTTGCCTTTGGCATATCAGGCGCGTCATAAATAGAGCCTTTGAAATTAGGGAAAACCCCTCTTTTTTCTGCCAGCTCTACTGATGCCTCCCTGGATTTATCCCTAATGAATTTCATAATCTTTCTTGCAAGCTTAAACGCCTTTTTGTGATTATAGGGGATGCCAAGAAGTATCAGCATATCAGCCCATCCCATGACGCCGAGTCCAATCTTTCTGTTCCCTTTGTGCATTCTCTCAATTTCAGGAAGTGGATATATATTAACATCAATAGAATCATCAAGAAATCGCACAGCGGTATTAATATCTTTTGCCAGCATATCCCAATCGATTCTGTCTTCTGCCTTCTCTGCCTGTGCGTGTCCGCACGCAGACAGGTGTCTTCTGTCTTCTGTTTTTATATATCTTGACAAGTTCATAGAACCTAAAACACATGCCTCATAAGGAAGAAGCGGCTGCTCTCCGCATGGGTTTGTGCTTTCTATCAGTCCTATATGCGGCGTGGGATTAGCCCTGTTAATCCTGTCTATGAAAATTAGTCCCGGGTCTCCTGTAAGCCATGCGCTTTCTACAAGCTCATCAAATACAATCTTTGCTTTAAGGCTTCCTGCAACCTCGCCTGATCTTGGATTTATAAGATTATATTCCTTGTCATTTTTTAATGCATCTATAAATTCATCCGTAACGGTAACAGAAATATTAAAATTTCTCAACTCCCCATGTCTTCTCTTTATTTTAATAAATTCCAGTATATCCGGATGGTCTACCCTTAAAATGCCCATATTCGCCCCGCGCCTTGCCCCGCCCTGCTTTATAACTTCTGTGGCAGTATTGTATATCTTCATAAAAGATACCGGACCGCTGGCAATTCCGCAGGTTGACTTCACTATATCTGACCTTGGCCTGAGCCTTGAAAAGGAAAAACCAGTACCCCCGCCGCTCTGTAATATAAGGGCAGCGTTTTTAAGGGTGTCAAATATGCTTATCATTGAATCTTCCACAGGCAGAACAAAGCATGCAGCAAGCTGCCCCATAGATTTGCCGGCATTCATAAGGGTAGGAGAATTTGGCAAAAACTTCAAAGAGGTCATTAATTCATAAAATTTCTCTTCCCAGTAAGCAGGAGCTTCATTATAAAGCCTTTCAGCCTTTGCAATGTTATAGGCAACGCGTCTGAACATCTCATTAGGCGTTTCTATGATATTGCCTTTTTCACCTCTGAGCAGATAACGGGCATGCAGCACCTTCAATGCATTCTCTGTGAGTTCCATATGGAAATTATACTATAATACAGGATGGATGTTCTCAAGATAATAGAAAAATATTATGAGCCCGACTCAAAGGCATACTACCTTTTAGTTCATCATAGCAAACTCGTGGCAAAAAAGGCGCTGCAGATTGCAGAGAGAGTAAAGGAATTGAGTCCTGACTTTAAGTTCATCGAAGAAGCTTCTATGCTGCATGACATAGGCATCTTTATGACTTATTCTCCAAAAATCGACTGCCATGGCATCCATCCTTATATTTCCCACGGCTATCTCGGAAGAGAGATATTAGAAAAAGAAGGGCTTCTACAGCACGCCCTTGTCTCAGAAAGACATGTTGGGGTTGGCATTACAGCTAAAGACATTAAATTAAATAAATTCCCGCTTCCCGAAAGGGACATGCAGCCCCTCACCCTCGAAGAAAAAATAATCTGCTTTGCAGACAAGTTTTATTCAAAAAAAGAACACAGTCTTGAAAGAGAAGAGTCTGTGCCTGAAATCAGAGATGCAATTGCAAAGTTCGGAGATGACAAATTAAAACAGTTTGATGAATGGCTTATATTTTTCAAAGAACCATTTTAGCTCAGAGCTCATGGTTTTTAATTAATGAGGCTCTTGCAAAAGTATATTTTTATGCCTAAAGTCTGTCATTCCAGCGAAAGCTGGAATCCAGAAGCCTGCCCTCGAAGTT
>DBNT01000030.1:0-8187 GCA_002299835.1 Nitrospiraceae bacterium UBA665
TTGCATAGTTTTGCAAGAGCCTCAAGTATATTTAATTTTTTCTTGACAATAGCTAATAACTTGAAGTATAAAATAAGCTAATTTTGGTATAAAATTTTTGTAAACGAGGGGAATATGGACCCTATAACACCAGTCATAACACCGGCCATAACACCGGGTAGTTACATTCCAACAGAATACTTACCAGTATTAATTTTTATGATGATAGCCTTTGTTTTTGGAGTAGGAGCCTTATTGGCCGGAGAAATATTCAGACTAAAAAGACCTTATCTGGAAAAACTATTACCTTATGAATCGGGAAACCCGCCGGTTGGAGAGCCGAGATTCAGGTTCAGCATAAAGTTTTATATTATAGCAATGCTTTATGTAGTGTTTGCTGTAGAGCTCATATTTATATATCCATGGGCGCTAGTGTATCTGGGTATGGGGCCTGTGCCTTTTGTAGCGATGATGATATTCATAGCTGTTTTGATAATAGGATATGTATATGACTGGGCTAAAGGAGCATTTAAATGGGACTGATGCTGTGAATTTCAAATTTCAAATTTGAAATTATGGAAGAGGAGGTGATGGCATATGGTAATAGACCGTACGGCTGCGGTGGTAAAAATTGAAAAGGGACTGAAAATCATACCGGGTGCAAATGTAATAATTGCGAGCTTTGACAAGCTAATCAACTGGGGCAGGCTCTCTTCTCTGTGGCCTATGACATTCGGGCTTGCTTGATGCGCTATTGAAATGATGACGACGGGATCGTCACACTATGATTTGGATAGGTTCGGGGTTATATTCAGGGGGTCTCCAAGGCAGGCAGACTTTGTGATAATAGCAGGGACCGTAACAAAAAAGATGGCGCCGATTGTGCGCAGGGTCTATGACCAGATGCCAGAGCCGAGATATGTTATATCTATGGGCAGTTGTGCATGCTCCGGCAATATATATAATACCTACAGCACAGTTCAGGGATGCGATCAGTTTTTGCCTGTAGATGTGTATATACCGGGCTGTCCGCCTAGACCCGAAGCTCTGATGGAAGGAATACTCAAACTCCAGGAAAAGATAAAACAGGAAGAGTTCAAGTGGAGCAGATGGAGATAGTGCACAAGGGGGACTTTGTCCCCCTTGTGAGAACCCCCTAAAATAAATGGGTTTAAAAAGGACCAAATTATGCAGTCAAAAGAAATAGCAGAGATAGTAAAAAACAGGTTTCCTACAGAGATAAAAGAGATAATTGAATTTCACGGACAGGCATCGGTTGTAGTAAAAAAAGACATGATAAAAGACATAATGGCATATCTTCACAATACGCCTGAATTTTATTTTGATTATCTACAGGACCTCTGCGGCGTAGATTACATTGGCAAAAAGGAGCCGAGGTTTGAGGTCGTATATCATCTTTATTCTTTAAGACACAAACATATGATAAGGATACGCGCCGAAGTTTCAGAGGACGAATGCAGTATAGACAGTGTTGTAGATATATGGGCAGGCGCTAACTGGCATGAAAGGGAATGCTTTGATATGTACGGCATAGAGTTTAAAGGACATCCAGATATGAGAAGAATACTTATGCCGGAAGATTGGCAAGGGTATCCGTTGAGGAAGGATTATCCACTAAAGAGCGACCTCGGCGAAATGGAATGGAAGGGTTATAAAGAGGTGCTTCAAATATCGGAAAAAAACAGGCAGCATGAAGTTAAATTCAGCGCCAGCCTAAAAAGAAAATAAAAATAAAAAATGATTAAGAGCGAACTCCAGACAAAGGAACTCACCATCAGCATGGGGCCGCAGCATCCTGCCACACACGGGGTATTGCGGCTTGTGCTTGACTTAGACGGCGAGACAGTAGTCAAATGCACGCCTTATGTGGGCTATTTACACAGGGGCACTGAAAAGCTCTGCGAAAACAGGACATACATATCTGCCCTGCCCCTAATGGACAGGCTTGACTATATATCAAGCATGGCAAACGATGTAGGTTACTGCGTAGCAGTAGAGAAGCTATTCGGCATACAACCGCCAGACAGGGCAAAATACATAAGGACGATAATGTGCGAAATGACAAGAATAAGCAGCCACATAATATGGCTTGGCACCCATGCCCTTGACATAGGAGCCATGACAGTATTTCTTTATTCATTCAGGGAAAGGGAGTGGCTTTTAGACCTGCTTGAGATGGCAACAGGGGCGAGGTTGACAGTAAGCTATCCGAGGATAGGGGGCGTCAGAAACGACATAACGCAGGAATTTTTAGACAGCCTTTATAAATTCACAGGAGAGTTTCCAAAGCGGATAGAAGAATATGAGACACTGATAGACCAAAACAGGATATGGCTTCAGAGAACAAAAGGCATAGGAGTGATAAGCAGAGAAGAGGCAATAAACTGGGGATTGACAGGACCCATGCTAAGGGGGTCTGGAGTACCGTATGATGTAAGGAAATATGTGCCTTATGATGCATATCCGTTTGTAGAATTTGAAGTGCCTGTAGGAAAAAGCGGAGATGTATATGACAGATACAGATGCAGGATGGAAGAGTTAAGGCAGTCAAACCGCATTATAAGGCAGTGCATAGAAAAGATGCCGAGAGGGCCTATTATAGCGCCGGATGCGCCGAAATTTATTCTGCCGCCCAAAGACAGGGTTCTATCAGATATGGAGTCATTGATACATCAGTTTGTTCTTATAACAAAAGGACCGATTGCCTCGCCTGAAGGCGAGATTTATTCAGGAACAGAGGCACCAAAGGGCGAGCTCGGTTTTTATATTATTAGTGACGGCAGCGGAAAGCCCTACAGATTGAGATTGAGGGCGCCTTCTTTTGTTCATGCATCAGTTCTGCCGAGGCTGAGCGAGGGGTCTTTGATAGCAGATGTAATAGCCAATATAGGGACAATTGATATAGTTTTAGGAGAATGCGATAGATAGCCTGTCTGCATGCGGACACCTGTCTGCCGTCCCGGGACAGGCAGGCGCACAGGCAGTCCGGAAGGGGAGATATGCTTGAAGAGAACATCGTAAGAGAGATTGAACAGATAAGAGATAGATATAAGAATAACAGGTCATCTCTTCTGCCTGCCCTTCATGTAGTTCAGAAAGAAAAAGGTTATCTTAGTCATGAAGCCATAGGAGCAGTGGGAGAATTGCTCAATATTCCAAAGGCGACTGCAAGGGGTGTTTCAACCTTTTATTCTATGTTCAGACATAAGCCCATGGGCAGACATCTAATCCAGTTATGCACGAATGTTGCATGTATGCTTATGGGATCCGAAAGGCTTGTTGATATTCTGAAAAAGAGATACGGGCTTGAGCCGGACAGCGCTACTTCCGACGGAAGGTTTTCATTGATAATCATGGAGTGCATCGGTGCGTGCGGTGGAGCGCCTGCAATGCTTGTGAACTCCGACTTTTACGATAATCTGACAGAAGACAATATTTTTGAGATACTGGAGAAATATGAATGAAAAAGATTTTATTACAGAATACAGAAAATCCAAATTCTGCAGACATAAGTGAATATATAAAGTCCGGCGGATATAAAGCCCTTTATAAGGCATTGGAAATGAAGCCTTCGGATATTATTGATGAAGTTAAAAAATCAGGGCTCAGGGGCAGAGGAGGAGCAGGCTTTCCCACAGGCATGAAGTGGTCATTTGCTGCCGCCGACCCTAAAAAAGATAAATATATTTTATGTAATGCAGATGAAGGAGAGCCTGGTACTTTTAAGGACAGATATATACTTGAAAGAGACCCGCATCTTTTAATAGAGGGCATGATAATTTCCGGTTATGCGCTCGGCGCTGAATATGGATATATTTATCTCAGGGCTGAATACCCCAAAGCAAAAGATATACTTCAAAAAGGTATTAAACAGGCCTATAAGCAGGGCTATCTCGGCGATAATATTTTAGGAAAAGGCATAAGGTTTCATCTTTTAAATGTGCATCAGGGCGCTGGCGCATATATTTGCGGCGAGGAGACAGCGCTAATAGAGTCTATTGAGGGCAAGAGGGGACAGCCGAGAATTAAACCACCGTATCCTGTAAATGAAGGTTACCTAGGAAATCCAACAGTGGTGAATAATGTTGAGACTATAGCAAACATTCCATATATTATTGAAGTTGGTGGAGATGCGTATTCAAAAATCGGATGCCCGGATTGCCCGGGCCCAAAGCTTTTTTCTGTTAGCGGTCATGTAAAAAGACCGGGTCTGCATGAACTCCCGATGGGCACAAGCTTAAGAGAAATTATATATACACACTGCGGTGGCATAAGGGATGACAGACAGCTTAAGGCAGTTATTCCAGGTGGTATTTCAACTCCGGTAATAACTCCAGACAAAATAGACTGTCCCATGGATTTCGTTAACATAACAAAATATGGGACTATGCTCGGCTCTGGAGCTATTATGGTTTTAGACGATACAACAGATCTCGTGAAGGTATGTCTAAGGGCTGTAATGTTTTATGAACACGAATCATGTGGCAAATGCACGCCTTGCAAGGAAGGAGTAGGATGGATGAAGTCAATTTTAGAGCGTATTCACAAAGGCATGGCATTAAAAAGTGATTTAGACCTTTTACTGGAGGTCTCAAGGAATATATTAGGAAAGACTTTTTGTCCGCTCGGAGATAGCGCTGCTCTGGTTGTTCAGAGTTTTGTAATGAACTTTAAAGAGGAGTTTGAACAAAAATTGATATGATTACGGTAACTATAAACGGTAAAAAAATATGTTTTCCAAAACCGATCACAATACTTAAGGCGGCCAGAACCGCCGGTATTAAGATACCGACTCTCTGCCATCACGAAATGCTTGAGCCTTTTGGCGGATGTAGGCTCTGCCTTGTTGAAGTAGAGAAAATGCCGAGACTTCAGGCATCTTGCACCCAGAAAATAACAGACGGCATGGTTGTGTGGACAGAAACAGGGCGTGTTATAGAAGCCCGAAGGGCAATGCTGGAGTTTCTTTTGATAAACCATCCACTTGACTGTCCACACTGCGATAAGGCAGGCGAATGCGACCTGCAGGATCTTGTAATGAAATATGGCCCTTCCACAGGTCGTTTTAAAGAGGGAAAAAGAAAATGCCCTGAAAGCCTTGATGATCCTATTATAGCGAGGAATATGGAGAGGTGCATATCCTGCACCAGGTGTGTAAGGATGTGTGACAAAGTACAAGGGGCTTCAGCCATATCTATGGTTAACAGGTCTAATAAGACATTGATGGAGCCGTTTTCGGGCAAAAGATATGATTGCGAATACTGCGGCAACTGTCTAACCGTATGCCCGGTTGGAGCAATCATGTCGAGGCTTCACAGGCATGCTTACAGGCCGTGGATGATAGAAAAGGAGGTCGAAACTGTCTGCTCCTATTGCGGTGTTGGCTGTTCCATGAATGTTCAGGTAAGGGAGAACTCTATAGTAAGGGTATGGCCTGTTTATGGCAGGGGAGTCAATAAAGGACTTATGTGCAGCAGGGGAATGTTCGGCTATGACTATGTAAAAAATCAGGGAAGGCTTAAGCATCCCATGATAATGCCAAAGATAATGCCAAAGATAATGCCAAAAGGGGAGTTTAAAGAGGCTTCATGGAGCGAGGCATTCTCTTTTGCTGCCGGAAGACTTAAGGAAATAAAAGACAAATACGGGGGCGGTAGCATTGCAGGCATTGCATCTGGAAGATGCACTAACGAGGATAACTATGTATTGCAAAAATTTTTAAGAGTTGTGCTTAAAAGCAATAATATAGACTCTGTAGCAGGTTTTGCTTATGCGCCTGCCCAGAGGTTTTTTGAGAAGATATTTGGTCAGGGCGTAACTGCAAACTCTATACACAGCATAACCGATTCCGACGGCGTGTTTGTTATTGGCGGCGACCCTTCATATGTAAATCCAGTATTAGGACTACAGATAAGAGCTGCATTCCAGAAAGGAATTTCTGTAGTTACAGTTGGCTATATGCCAGTCCTGAAGAGATTTGCTACGAATGACATAGTCCCCCGACCTTTTACCGAAACAATCCTTTTGTCTGCCCTGATTTGCGGCATTATGACAAAGCGTCCACTTTCAGGTGCAAGCCCTGTATTTGAGGATATAATCAAGCAGGTGAGCCTTGTAAGTGCAGATGATGTAGCAGCAACGTGCAGAATAACAGCGTCAGAGATAAATTATGCTGTTGACACCCTTTCGGTTATGACAAATCCGTCAATAATTGTCGGAAGGGATATTATTCAAACATCCAATGGCCATATAAATCTTCTGCTGCTTGCTATGCTTACATACCTGCTTAATGCCAGGGTATATCTCCTTTCAGAGCTTCCTAACGAGCAGGGACTTATTGATATGGGATGCCAGCCTGATATGCTTACAGGAGGAAGGCCGCTGACCATAGAGAGTTTTAGAAAGAGATATGAGGAATCCCTCGGAGTAGAAATACCGGCCGTGCCAGGAATGAATCTTGTTGAAATAATAGAAGGCATCTATTCCGGCAGAATAAAGGCATTATATGTAATGGGCGAAAATCCTGCATTTAATAATATTATTATCCGACCGGACAACGATTATGTAAAAAATGCACTGTCAAGGCTTGAGTTTTTGGCCGTCCAGGATACTTTCTTTACAGAGACGGCATCGCTTGCCCATGTTATTCTGCCTTCCCTTACATGGGCGGAAAAAGAAGGGTCTTTTACCAACCTCGAAAGAAGGATGCAGAGGGTGAGAAAGGCTTTAGAAGGAGAGGGAATGGAGGACTGGAAGATTATTACTGAAATCAGCAAGCTTATGGGCTTTGATATGGAATACCGTAGCCCAAAGGATATAATGGCTGAAATTTCAAGGGTTTCACCGCTTCATAAGGATCTCTCCTATGATGATATGTTAGATGGAGAGTGTATCTGGCCATATAAGGGAGAACCACTAAGGCATGAGCCGTGCATTGAGGGCATAGAGGTTCCGGATATGAAATCCGTGCTTAAGAGTTATGAAGGAGATTATACATATCCCGGCATAGACAAACCACTTTTCTATTCCGACAGCCTGATCAGGTATTCACCATCTCTTAACAGCATATCAGAAGAGGTGTTAGATTGAATATAGTTGATTTTGTTTTAGCAAGCAATTTTGACTTTCTCTTAAATATTGTGATAATCATTGCCAAGATAGCTGTGGTAATAGGTGTGGTAATGCTCCATGTGGCATATGCGCCGTATTTTGAACGCAAGGTGATAGGGCACATGCAGGTTAGATTAGGCCCTATGAGAGTTGGTCCGCACGGTATGCTTCAGCCCATTGCCGACGGTGTTAAGCTATTTTTCAAAGAAGATATAATACCTAACGAAGCAGACAAATCTGTGTTTAAGATAGCTCCTGTCGTGTTTCTTTTTGCTACAATGAGCACACTTGCAGTAATACCATTTTTTGAGGATTTTGTTATAGCTGATATAAATATCGGTCTTCTTTATATCCTTGCTATGTCGTCGCTTGGGGCATACGGCATAATAATGGCCGGATGGGCGTCTAATTCCAAATATTCGTTTTTAGGTGGCTTAAGGTCATCCGCGCAACTGGTGAGCTATGAAATTGCAATGGGTTTAAGCCTTGTAGGAGTAATGATAATGGCAGGCTCACTTAATCTCTCTGATATAGTTAAAGCCCAGCAGGAATACTGGTACGGAATGTTTTTAATACCCCAGATTATAGGCTACTTTGTTTTTATGGTAGCTGCTTTTGCAGAGACAAACAGGGCCCCATTTGATTTACCTGAGGCAGAGAGTGAACTGGTAGCAGGTTATTTTACCGAATACAGCGGTTTCAGATTTGCATTGTTTTTTATAGCAGAGTATATGGGAATGATAGTAATGTCGTGTATAGCAGTAATCTGCTTCTGGGGAGGCTGGACAGCGCCTCCTTTTCTGGTTAATGCGATACCGGCATTGGCTATTGTTCCAGGAATTGTATGGTTTGCATTGAAGGTATATTTCCATATGTTTCTCTTTTACTGGATAAGGGCAACACTGCCGAGATATAGATATGACCAGTTGATGTCCCTCGGCTGGAAGGTATTAATACCGCTAGCGCTGGCAAATATAGTGATAACATCAATAATTAAGTATTTTTATAACTAATAAGGTTAAAAAGTAAAATTAAGGCTCTTTCTCAGATTGAGCGGGTAAATAGCATTCCCTCCCC
>DBNT01000030.1:8565-9242 GCA_002299835.1 Nitrospiraceae bacterium UBA665
GGGGGGTGGGGGGGGGGGTGAAAGTTACCCATCTGGAATGAGAAAGAACTATCTTTCATCTTTTGAAGAGGTAATTATGACACTGAAAGACTTAGCAAAAAAAATCTTCTTAATTGAGATACTAAAGGGCATGGCGCTTACATTCAGGATGATGCTTACACGTGCTATTACACGGCAGTATCCTGAAGAAAAGAGACAGCCTGCCCCTGGATTCAGGGGGCTGCATGCCCTTGTTAGAAACGTTGACGGAACTGCAAGATGTGTTGGATGCGGACTTTGTGTTGCAATATGCCCATCTCAGTGCATTAAGGTTTATACAAGCGAAGGCAGAGATCACACAAAGATAGTTGACAGATATGAGATAGAAGTTCTGAGATGCTTGTTCTGTGCTTTTTGTGTTGAGGCATGCCCTTTTGGCGCGGTAGCGCTTACAGAGCACTTTGAATATTCTGATTATTCAAGGGATGCCCTTTATATGGATAAAGAAAGGCTTCTTTCAAACTGGGATAAATTTATGGCCGGCAAAAAAGGTGAGGAATATTTTAAGAGGTTCTGGAGTCCTGCAAGTGAAGATTTTACCGGCTCTGAAAAACAGCCAATATTTAGTAAATGAGTGAGGCTCTTGCCAAAGTATGTTTTTAAGCCTAAAGTCTGTCATTCCAGCGAAAGCTGGAATG
>DBNT01000056.1 GCA_002299835.1 Nitrospiraceae bacterium UBA665
TTGGTAGTTCAAGTCGCTATGTACGTCGCCTGATTTGATTGTAACGGTCTTTTGACTTCGGCGCCTTGCTGGGTCAATATAGGTTGCCTTGCAATATTTCCTTACATCATCTGCCAGACTCATTCTCATATCTCCTTCATTTTCTTTATTCAGATTTTAACGAAAAGATAAGCCGGAGCAGCATAGCGAGTTGCAATCGGCTTGAGCGGCTGATTGGTCATTCTGCCTTTTATTGCTGAAAACTTAATAAATTAATGGCGTCCCCCTTCTGTGCCTATCCGCAAATCATGCCGTGTTCAGGCAATACTTCATGTAAGACGGTAAATCTATGGAAAGCGGCCGCATCATGGAAATACTTCCAGTTGCTGGTTTCAAAACCGTTCTTTCTTTCATAAAGCTCGGGATTGTTTTCGCCTATTTTAACAGTAACAGCCTCTCTGAACCATTGCCGGTCATCATAATTCAATTTTCTGTCCCTATCATCCACTTTAAACCCGAAAACACCGCTGGATATCGCATCTTTCCATGCCTTGATCCTGGTATCCAGATCTGCATTAATTTGGAACAGTTTTTTGAAGGTTATTGCCAATTCATGCCACGGTAATGGGTTGTCGTGTGAATAATGTTCCGCAAATGCCGTCAAGAAACCGGGCATGACTTCATAACAATTCCGGGCGGCATCCAGGGCTCGCATTGAATTGGTGACATGTTGCTTTGTAGCAGCATAGTTTTGGTATTCCCATTCTCTATAGGGCTCGTCCGGTATGGTGCCTGCCTGGGCATGTCCCAGACCGGGCAGGGTATATTCCTTGAATCGCTTTTTGAGCCACTTTATAATAGAACGAATCTCGGAATTAGAAAGTCCCGCTACCTTTAATCGTCTAACTTTATTTAAGGTTTTGTGTGTCACTCCTAAAAAATTCTGATGCGACCATGTGTCGGCATAACAATGTAGCAATATGCCCAAACGATGAAGGAAATAGGGTTTGTGGTTTGCTGATAAAAGGTCGACAATCAGACGTTTGGCAATGGGTCCTCCGGGGCGGGTAACCATTCTTTCATAGAAATCCACGCCCAGATTTCCGGGCAAGAAATGGAAAGGCAGCCATATCCGGTAGCAGATTTCCAGGGCGTCAGCCCTATGATGAAGATACCGATGTGCGGTAAGGACTTGTTGAAATCTTCCCCCATTTTCAAATTTAAGCGCATGTTCGTATTTTGCTTCGTCCGTGTGCTCCGAGGAATAGGCAACTGTATGCGAATCCCCAGGATTGAAGCCTGCGGCCCTTGCCAAAGCATACACAGCATAAAAATGAAAATCTGTTTGCATTACATTTACCTCCTCCATGTCTGATAAAAACACAACCCATCTCTTCCAATTGCCTTACCAAATCTTTTCTTTTCATGCTACTTCCAGTTCGGCAACTTTGCGAACACATGGAATAACACCACTGGTTAAATCGTTATAAATATCTTTGAGATTTTCTTTTAATTCTTCTAACGACTCCCCTTGCGTCATATAATCTGGATATTCTTCCAAATAGCCGAGCCACATATTATCGTCTTGCCAGTATATAAATCTTGTGGTATCCATAACTCCCTCCTTCCTATTCTTTTTTTAATTATATCATTCTTTCTTTGCCGAACGAGTTTGTAGAAAAAGTCTGGAATGACTCGATTCGCTCCTCGTTTTATTCTTTTGCATTTATCTCACCTGTTTTACTGTTTGCTCTCGGTTGAACTCGGCATTAATTGTTTCTGCTTTAACGGTGTAAGCCCGTTTTTTAATTGCTTCTTTATCGCTACGGATATGGCGATATTATAACCCTTTCGGGACTTTTTCTACAGGTTCAAAGTCTGAACTGTGCGGTGGCGGAACGCCATCCGCTGGAATGATTTGTTAGCCATGCCCTTATATCTTATTTAGATAATTTACGAGGTTTTGAAGCGGGGATGCCATACATCATGCCTTCAGCACTAATATCCTCATCAATATCGGGCCAATGCACTCCCTGACCATCTCCAATAATTTCATAATTGCTTCGCTGTTCAGGTGTTGCCTCTGACAACCGCCAAGACCATGCAAGAGGAGCGCTAATTATCCGTCCATCAACAAGATAGGCAGTAATTGTATCCTCAGTGACACTTATATCCTTAATTCTCACTTCCTGAAGCTTCACCGCAGTGCTCATACCATGCCTCCACTATTTTGTTTCTATTATTATAAATGATTTCCCGTATAGTATTTAACTCCTTTGAAGTAAAGCCATGGTTTTTACTCAATGCGATAGGTTCTAACCAGAACTTACAAGCCATACTTTCCCTTTGAACATGTATGTGCATTGGTTCGTTGCAATCAAAGCTATAAAAGAAAAAACGATATGGTCCAACTTTAAATACCGTTGGCATTTGTTTTCATATTATCATATTTTCGTATCTTTCGCCTAACGACGGAAGTGTGCGGTGGCTATCAGCCATCCGCACGAGTGATTTGTTATGCAAGAAATATTTATGCGTATATCAGTTTGCTGCCCTTTGGTTCAGGGATTACATCGCCGAATTCCTTTGCTGTATCAATCCACAATTGAATCGCTTCTTTGGCATTTTTTAATGCCTTTTCAGGAGTTTCTCCATGAGCCATGCAGCCCGGCAATTCAGGCACTTCTGCTATAAAAGCATTGTCTTCATTACTCCAGTAAATAATAATCTCGTATTTATACATCAACAGTCCCTCCGAGTTTATACTTCACTATAACGTTTCTTACTTGCTTTACCTGATAAGGTTTTGCCATGTTGCCCTCACGCTGAAGATTAATTTTTTCTATAACCGCTTCTTTTCTGAATATGTGATGGCTACCTTTAACTCTCATATCGAAACCCAAATGTTTCAGTAAGCTGCATAAATCTTCAAATTGAATATTTGCGTCAGATGTTCCACTAAGAATCTTAAGCAGGAGCTTCTCATGTTTGCCCATTGCTTCATTTTACCAGAAACTAATGGTTATTTGATTATTTTTTATATGCCTAACGACTGAGCTAACCCGTGCGAATGAAGCGAAGCGTAATGAGCATCGGTGTTGAGCGATTTGTTAGGCTTTTTTTTTCTTTAATCCTAATTCTGATGCAACGCGATGAAATGCACGGCCTTGTTGATTGCGAGGATCAGCTTTTGCCCGTCTCAGTTCCAATAAATCATGATAGTCCTCTAACTCTTGCTGCATACGTAAAAAATCCTTGTAGGGAATAACAGCATATTGTTTCTTGCCTTGTTTTTCAATTATCTGAGTTTCCATATATTTATCTATAGACCTCCTTTCGATGTCTAATGCGGTAAATTATAATGTTGTCTTCTAATACTTCAAAAAGAACCCGCCAATCACCAACCCGCAACCTGTACTCAGGGGTATGGTTCGTCAGCTTCTTTATATTTCCCTTTAATCCGCTTTCTAACGCATAAATGGCATCCGCAATTTTTTGAGCATCAGATTTCGGAATTGAGGACAAATCTTTTTCAGATCGCCTGCGGATTTCAATTTGATATTTCATTTTATATTATAGCCAATAAAATGAGTGTTTGAAAAGATAAATAGTTTTAGGTAGTTGACATCATCCAGCCGAGTAACAGTTCAAATATCTCCCATGTCTTAAATGTGAAAATGGGACAGGCTGTCCCATTTTCACATTTTTCATCTGACTGTCAGGTCTATTTTAATGTATTGCTTGCCTACCATACCATCCGCCGTAAGTTAATAACAATAGTATAATTATTGCAAGGAGTAAAGTGAAATTTAAGAGTTTTAGTGTTGAAATACTTCGATACTTGGGAGTAATCTTGGCAATAATCACTGTTGGCATCAAAACAACGAGAAAGACAATAAGAAACATGAACAAATAACTCAAAATAAAAATAAGCGGATCTGGGGGAATAAATATAACTAAAATAATTGCATAAATAATAAATGAACCAAGAAATCGCAAGCCAAAGGAACCCCAATTGTAAAATTCCTATGCCAGATACAATAAGTGCACCATTGATGATTACACCCCATGCAGTTGACATGAAGTGAAGCAATTGCGAACTGGGAGGCGGCATAAACGGCAAAGGATTTACGTGTAGATATAAAACTACCAGAATCCCTAATGTTCCAAGCAATATTGCTAACAATCCCAGAATGCTCAGTAGAGTAGAGGGTCTATTTGCCTTCATATTTTAAACCTAACGCAAAAATCAGCGGCGGCTATCAGCCGTCCGCTGGAGAGATTTGTTATCTGTCGTTATAATAATTTTTTGAACTCATCAATAGTAAGTCCAGAATCCTTCACAATACCACCCATTGTAAAGGAATCGACAGGGTTTGCCCTTGGAATTGTAATGATGCGCTCACCATTAGTCATAGTGATATGCTTGCCTTCACGGACAATCCAGAAGCCCGCTTTTTGAAAAGCTTTGACAGCCCGCTGGTGATTTACTCCTGATAATTTAGGCATTGGCTACTTCTACATAGCGGGATTCCTTATCCTTTGTCAATTCCTCCACAGTTTCTAAATATGCCTGTATGGCATCTTTAATATTTTCTAGTGCCTCTGCCTCTGTCTTGCCCTGCGACCAGCAGCCTGGCAGCCCAGGGACCCAGACAGAATGACCTTCTTCTGTTTTTTTGAGATTTACCTTATATTGCATACAGCACCTCCAAAACGCTCATTACCCATTTCTTCTATTTTACTGTTTATCAACGCTTAACACAAACTTTATATTTTCTGTGACAATAAAAACCTATGGGACAACAGTGCACTTCCCCCGAATTAGCGGACACACCGAAGAGTTAGGTTACAATATAACCTAATAAACCTTGGAGGTGCAAAATGCAAGAGAGCAGGAAGCATAGGAAGTACGACCGGCAGTTTAAAGAAGAAGCAGTGAGACTTGTGACAGAGGGAGGACGGCAGGTTACTGACGCAGCCAGGAGCCTTGGGATACATGAGAATCTGCTGCACACATGGAAGCGGAAGCATAAGGAAGATCCAGCAGGCAGTTTTCCCGGGAAGGGACACTTGAAGCCTCAAGAGGAAGAGTTCAGGAAGTTGCAGAGAGAAAATGCCAACCTCAAGGAGGAGAGGGAAATCCTAAAAAAGCCTTGGCCATCTTCTCAAAACACCCCAAATGAAATACTGGTTCATCAACCAGCATCGCTCCACACATGGGGTGCAGAGGATGTGCCGTGTAATAGGAGCATCAAGGAGCGGATATTACAGATGGAGGAGACAGACTAAGGGCAAGAGGCAGAAAGAAAACGAGAAGATACTTATGGAGATAAGAGAATCGCACAAGAACAGCCGCAGGGCATATGGGAGTCCAAGGATTACCGGGGACTTACAGGCAAAAGGGATAATCTGTGGTGAAAACCGAGTAGCCCGTCTGATGAAGATCAATGGGATTGCAGGGAAGGCAAAAAAGAAGTTCAAGGCGACGACGAATTCTAAGCATAACCTGCCAGTTGCCGAGAATCTTCTGAATCAGAACTTTGAGGTAGAGAAACCCAATACAACATGGGTTTCAGACATTACGTATATTTGGACCTTGGAGGGCTGGCTGTACCTTGCGGTGATCCTTGATTTATATTCACGGCAGGTAGTAGGATGGGCCATGAGTGACAGGCTGACATCGGATTTTGTAATAAAAGCCTTGTATCAGGCGATTGGGAGAAGGAAGCCGGGTGGAGAATGCATATTCCATTCTGACAGGGGGGTTCAGTATGCAAGCGCTGATTTCAGGGATGCGATTAACAGCCACGGCTTTATCCAGAGTATGAGCAGGAAGGGTAATTGTTACGACAATGCAGTTGCTGAGAGCTTTTTTCATACGCTCAAGATAGAGCATGTGTATGATTACCGGTATGAAACACGGGCAGAAGCCCGGCAGAGCATTTTCGAATATATCGAAATGTTCTATAATCGTCAGAGAAGGCATTCAGCCTTGGGGTATCGTTCTCCGGTATCCTTTGAGCTGGAGGCTATGGCAGCCTAACTTAATGGAATGTCCATGAAAACGGGGGAAGATCAGGTTGATGAATTATAGATGATAATAGCATTGCAATCAAGCAAAAAATCTTACAAAAACAGTCTTAAGATATTCATCAGTTCGCTCATCTTTTTTATCAGATAGTCAGCGTCTTTCAATAACTCCACAGGTCTGTATCCATAAGTCACGGCAATCGTTTTAATTCCCGCGGCTTTACCAGCTTCTATGTCAAAATTGCTGTCTCCTACAATAACAACATCTTCTGTCTTTATATTCAGTTTTGAAAGAACATAAAGAATTGGGATTGGCGAAGGCTTTCTCTCAGGAGTCGTATCGCTACCCAATATCAAATCAAAGTATTTTAAAAGATCGAGATTATTTAATATCCTAACAGATAATGCTTCCCTTTTATTGGATATCACAGCCTTTTTATATATGCCCAGTCTTTCAAGCGTCTCTCTTACTTCGGGATAAACAGTAGTGTTATCAACGAGATGTGCTGAATAGTGATCAAGAAATCTTTCTGTTAGAATATTCTTGTCTATGTCTTTCTTGGCTTCTGACTCGTGCCTCTTGACTATCTTCTCCATTAGCCTTGTAATGCCCTCTCCAACAAGGCTTATCGTCTCCTGAACAGTTACAGGCTTTATACCAAAGGGACCGACAGCATAATTTACGGCATTTGTTATATCAATGCTTGAATCTATTAGTGTTCCGTCAAGGTCGAAGATTATTAATTTAGCTGGCATTTAATTATTTTATTTAAAACCAAATAAAAAGCTCAATATCTTTTCTGTTATAATCCATATATGAAACTTTTTCTTATAGATGGAAGTTCTTACTTTTACAGGGCATACCACGCAATAAGAGGTCTAAGCAACTCAAAGGGTCTTCCTACAAATGCAATCTACGGCTTTACGAACATGCTTCTGAAAATAATCCGTGAAAAAAAGCCTGATGCAATTGCAGTAGTCTTTGATTCTCCTGTGCCAACAGAGAGACACAGGATATACGAAGAATATAAGGCGCAAAGACCTGAAACACCTAATGATTTAGTCCTCCAGATACCATATATAAAAGAAGTAATAAAATCTTTTAATATAGTCTCCTTTGAGATGCCTGGTTGCGAAGCTGACGACATCATCTGCACCATCGCAAAAAAAGCTGCTTCCCAGAATATTGATCAAAATATTGATGTATTTATTTTAAGCGGCGACAAGGACATGATGCAGGTTATTGGCAACGGAATAAAAATTTATGACCCGATGAAGGATTTGATAATAGACGAAAATTATGTAAAAGAAAGATTCGGAGTTACTCCTGAAAGAATACCGGAAATAATGGCAATAGCAGGAGATGCAGTTGACAATATACCCGGAGTTAAGGGCATCGGTGAAAAAACAGCAAGGGAGATACTCTCAAAGACAGGCAGCCTTGAAGAACTGCTTCTGCATCCTGAAAGGATAGAAAACGAAAGACTGAGAAAGATGATAAAGGAAAACATCGAGACAATAAAAGTTAGCTTTGCCCTTGCAACCATTAACACAGATATTCCTCTAAATATAGACATGAATGGTTTAAAAATCAAAGAACCTGACTGGCCGCAACTGCTACGGCTGTTTACAGAGTTTGAATTTAAGAGCCTGATAAAGCTGATTCCGTCAGGCGGATATAAGCCGCGCGGAAAATACAGGACTATTAAAGATAAAGATGAATTGATGAGGCTTTTGGGAATTTGACGATAGGCACATAGAAAATGTATTCTTGCAGATACTGAAAAAATAGAAGGAAACGATAATTGCAGGCAAAACTTTTATGCTCGAAACAAATATCAAAACAATATTGGAGATTGAAGAGAGATACTATTTTGCCCCGATAAAAAAAGGGCTTGAGACAAAAACGAAAGAAGTAGGGGAGATAAGAGCCCTTGATTATCTGACTGAAATAATGCAAAAGGCAACTTCAAAAGTGGAAACCCTTATTCAAGGCAGGATAAAGGATGGTATTATTTCAAATGCTGATCAGGCAAGTATATAGCTGACTTGGCTGCTAAAGCTTTTTAAGAATGCCGATGCTTTCTTTCTGCATTGTAAATCCGGTCTTGCCCTGAACATTTGTAGGGCTGTTTTTGAGAGGCATTCTTTTATTGGGAATATTTCTATAAAGAATACCATGGGAAACAAAACCTATTTTCTCTCCAAACTCGCAAATTATCTCATCGGTTTTTAATACCAGTTCTTTTACGGTTCTATTGCCAACAATAAGACAAAAATATTTTTTAGGGCGTAAAATTTTATGTGCCTGAACAAGCGCCCTATATAAGTCCCTGTAAAAACTTAAAACATCCTTTGCCCTTTCCTCATCTTTTTCAGAAATAATTTTTACACTTAACTTTAAAGTATCTGACAAATCAATCACAGGGTCTTTGAGGTTTATATTGTTTTTGCCTCCAAGCAGTTCTTTGTCTATATCTTTGACCTGTGAGGGCAATAAATCCAGCCATTGGGCAGGCAGCCGCGAAAATTGTCCATAGGCTACAGTCGTTCTGCTGTCGCCATAAGGAGGCGAAGTTATAATAAAATCCACAGATTCTGGAGGAATGCCATTATCCTTCGTTGAATCGCCCGGTATGATTTTTACATTAGTATTAGGCATCACATCATGAATGTATTCCTTCATGCCTAAGATGTTATTTTCACACATCCTTATAAACTCGCCTAAAACATCCGGATTGAAAGATTTTTCTAATTTGTTCTTATCCCTGAATAGCTTAAACTCCTTGTGTCTTGTAAAAGAAACAATCCTTGCAACTTCGCTGAAACAGACGGAAAAAAAGTTTCTGATATTTTCTTCCGAAATATTCCATATAGCCTGCTTGAGTCTCGCGAGGTCTTTAATGACCGATTCGGAAAACCAGAAATCAATGTTATTGAATTTTGGCGCTGTAGCATTCTTCGTATTGTTATAGACGAATAATATTGCTTTTAGATTGTTAGTCAGGGTCTGCAGATCAATAGGCGTGGTTTTAACCTTTGCAATCAGCACGGCTAAAGGATTTAGCTCAATGCCGATGGAATTCCTGTTTAAAAGACTGCTTTCAACAAGGGTGGTGCCTGATCCGCAAAATATATCGCAAACAGTATCATGTTCGGATGAAAAGACTTCTATAAGTTTTCTGGCAACCTGTGGTATAAACATGGCTGGATAAGTATGAAATCCATGAGTGTATGTTTTAGTTTGATAGCTTTTAAAGTCCCATTCATCCAGCCACCTGAATATATCCATACCGGTATCGTAATGCTGCTTGTGGCTCCGAATATTTCTAATTGATATTTGCTGTTGTAATCTTGCAACGGATGGAGATGTATCAATTTCAGAAGCGCTAAAGAGAGAATACTCCACAGGTTTTTCTTTCACAAAAGAGAGAGGCTGATTAGAGGTAGCCTTGTATCTGCTTGGATTTTGTGGAGCAGCAATAGACTTGCTCATGATTAGATAATTCTCTAAATCTTCTCTATTGAATCTACGCTGACCGCCTGGCGTTCTTACAGACTGAATCAGCCCTTTTTCTTCCATGCGATAAATTGTTTTTGTGCTGACCCCTAAAAGCGCTGCCGCTTGTTTTGTGTTGAGCATTTCAACTGTTGCTGCTTTTTGCATAATACACCTTCTAATAAACTATACATCATTGGACAAGATTAGTCAAATTACCCAGAAATAGACATAGGCT
>DBNT01000076.1 GCA_002299835.1 Nitrospiraceae bacterium UBA665
GCTATTTATGTAACACTACACTAGGATGTTTATGCTTAAAAATTAATCGGTCTTTCTTTGCCGTTATGCTGAATTTTTAATTCATCAAAATATGTAACTGAGTCGGCTTTTGTCCACAGACCTATGAATCCTTTCAAGGGTCTTCCAGCTTCGTATTCTATAACCAGTTCATTATCAAGGTATCCTTTAATGGTTCTGTTTTTGATATCTACTATCAGTTCATACCATTTATCCGATTCTATCCTTTGCTTTTTATTAACCCTCTGAATTCTTTTGCCATTGATATACTCAAAGAGTATTATGTTGTCTTCAAGCGCATTGATCCTCAGTACAAAATAATTGGCAGAGTTCCGCAGGCCAAATGCTATTCCCCCTGCCCTGTCAATATGACCTTTGATTGGTTTAACCCTGACACTTACTTTTCCATCCGATATTTCACTGTTTTTCGCTATTGCCAGAGGGAAGTAGTAATATGCCTCTATATTGTCAAGAAAATCCTGAAGCTTCTGGCCTAAAAATTTTCCGGCAACTCCGGCTGCTCTGGAAGATATTATATATCCTGATTTTAAGCCGTCCTGAACACAATATACATGGTTATTTTCAATTGTGCGTTTCCAGTACCCGCCGTGTGTATAGAAATCTTTTAGCCCGTCATCCCGTTTTTTCAACAAAAAGTTATATTCTTCGTTAAAGAAGGCATCGGCGAGGAGTTCTGCATCGTTTTGACTCGATATAGCCATATCCAGAAGCCGCGATGATGCGAGTAGCCTTCCTATCCTGTCGAGTTTATCTTCAAGAGACGATCTGTCATAGCCGGACATGAATGCCTCCAGCAAGTCTCCTTTCATGGAGACATCGCATCCCAGTCTTTTAAGTATGTTTCCAAGAAAATAGACCCGCAAGGATTTTCCGTAGTAGTTTCCGGCTCCCCCTGCAAACTGAAGGGAGAGATAGTTTTGATTGCTGTTTTCGCTGCAAAGCGCATCGATTGTTGCAAAATGGTAGCCGAACTTGGCGCTGAGATTCATATATTCATTGGAGACAACGGCATAGCTGGCTCCGCCAGGCATTTCCCCGAATTCCGATATTGCGCTGGAAGCGAAAAGGGTTAAGATATTTTTCATATCGAGATTTATGGTTCCCTCCCATGTTATGCCGGGGTGCATAAATCCCTTCCAGATTGCCTTCATTGGCATAGATTCAATGTCCTCAGGCGTTACGGTATCGCAGGTAGTCAATCCTGTCCTCAGTCCGCCGCCGAGGTCTATTATGTGCAGTATTAGAGGAATGGCCGCAGTAAGTTTAACGGAGTATGTTTTTTCAGCATCTTCCGCAAGTCCAAACATCCCTTTCATTGCATTTTCGTGTGAAAATCGTATTATATCGTGTAAGGTTTTACAGCCCTCTGGCGAAAATGACGAATGTTCCGAGTCTGTCAGGTTAAGAGGCGAGATTCTATCAAGTATTCTTCTCATCCTGCGATGCACAGGGCTCTCAAAAACGAGCTTTTTTGCCGGTCTTATATCATCTATCAGTTCTTCGACCAATCCTTTATAAACAGTTGCGGTGGATGCCGACATTGTGACAATATCGTCTTTCTTTAAAGTTACGGTTGCTGTTTTTGCATCTGTTATGAAAGGTATTCCAAACTCCCTGCAGACAGATGCCAGATGACTTGTGACGCTGCCAATATCGGTAATAATGCCGTTTATCTTGCCCGTAAGCTTTGCATAATTAGGCGACGCTGTTTTTGCAACGAATATGGCATTTTCCGGAACAGCGATTGCATTGGTTCCTTCTTCAGCGATGAAAACAGTTCCAGCCGCAATGCCCGGAGAAGCGGTTTGTCCGGCCTGAAGAACAACAGGATTGTCTAAAAAAACCTGTTGTGTTATATCTTTGTCTGCGATGGTCTCTGCGAGGATTAGAGGTCTTGATTGCAGGATGAACAGATTATTGTTTTTATCAGCAGCCCATTCTATATCCTGATGCCCTCCGAAAACCTCCTCAAGCATAATCCCATAATGTGCAAGTTTTGAAATAGCGGCATCATCAAGAGAAGAAACCTCTTTTTCGTTCTCCGGCACTTCTTTAAGCATTGTCCCGCCTAATGCCGAGTTCACGAGCCGGTATTCCTTTCTGCTGATCTCTTTTTTAATGACCATTAAGTCTTTTTTATCGATAAGAAAGCTGTCAGCAGAGGCGCTTCCATCCACAAGGTGTTCTCCAAGACCCCATATAGAATTCATCTTGATAACCTTTGTGTCTCCGGATAACGAATCTCCCGTATAGACGACCCCGCTGGATTTTGAGTCAACCATAGCAATTCCGATAACACACATGGGTGTTTCTCTGTCGGTGAGCCCGTAACTCATTCTGTAAGCAATAGCCCTTGCAGAATATTTAGATGCGATGACTGTCTTATAGGCGTCAATAATATTTTCTTTTGCAACATTTAAAAGCGTTGTATATTGCCCCGCAAAGGTTGCCTCTGTGTCTTCTCCTACGGCGCTGCTTCTCATGGCGATTGTTATGTCTTTATGCGTCTTTTTTTCAATCTCTCCGTAAGCCTTGAGTATGGCATCGGATATATATTGCGGCACCTCCGCATCCATAATCATTCTCTGCAGACCCTCGCTGATTTTTTCCAGATTTTCCAATGAATCAGTGGATATTTTTGACAACTCTATCTCTATAGGTTTTAAAAGGCTGTTTTCTTTTATGAACCCTTCGAATGCGTAAGCGGTAATCGCAAAGCCTTCAGTAACCGGCAGCCCGAGTTCGTTTTTGATGAAAGATAGATTTGCCGCCTTTGAGCCTACCAATTTTTTTAATTCAAGGGATATTTGCTCAAAAGGCAAGACAAGGTCTTCGGTTATATATGTATATATTGGTTTGATATCATCCGAAATAAAAGCGTCTATTTCTTGAAGGGTGGTATGCATCGCAGGGTATTTTTTTTCTGATACGGCCTCAAGGGTGTGAATGGCTCCGTACACAGCTTCCAGCAGGTCTTCATACTTGCGCCTCACGGATGTTAAAGCAAAGGGCTTGCCGCTGTAATAAAGCTGTTCCAGTTCGGCAATTGCCTTTAATGCAGCCTGATTATGGCTTAGATAACCTTTAAAAAGGCGGTATTTTTTAGCAGCAGCCCCCTGAATATTTGTTAGAGGTATGCATGCCTGTTTTTTTGAGAAAATAGCTTTCATAATCGTTGCCTCACGCTATTATGACCTCAAATGATTAGAAAAATTAGGGACACATCCCATATTTGTAGGTCCCGTATTTGTATCTGTTTTTTACCAGACGCATTTACAAATATGGGATGTGTCCCTAATTTTAACAAGAACTACTTCACCCCTAAATACGCAAGCGTATCCGCAACAGCCTTTTCCATATCGTGCTGAATGTGCTCAAACTTTGCCTTTACATCATCATGAATGTGCTGAATATATTCCTGAAGACCCTCTTTGCCATATTTCTCTTCAATCATCTTCCCATGCTCATAAATCTTCGTGATGTCGTGTCTCTCTGCTTTTTTCTCAGGGTCTTTGTCGAGCCACTCATGAAGCTCGATGTATTCGTTCCCTGTTCTCTCACTGCTTGTTTTTAAATGTTTCGCTATTGGCGGCATTTCTTTTTCCTCCTTTTTTGTAATATTTGATTATAATGTAACACATGTTATATAAAAAGTCAAGAAAAAAATATATACGGCTACATCTTTGATTCGTAAAGCATCTCAAAGATAGCCATTCCTTTTTCAAGGGCATCCGCATCATCTCTTGCCGTCTTTCTGATGCCTATCAGGATTTCCTCTATGCCTTTTGCCTCGGGATTTTTGTATTTGTCATCCTTTATATCAAGTTCATGCACTATAGCAGCTATCTTTTTAATCTTTTTATCTTTAAGATTAAAAGTTTTAGCCAAAACCTCAAATGTGCACATGTCACCGATGTGGGTAAACTCGCCACTTATGACATCGAAGGCAATAGTATTTTTACCGGCATGTTCTATATCTTTTTCATTAGCAAATTTGAACACGGCATTTTTGTCTATAAATTTTTTGATAAGCCATGCAGATGCCATTCTGTCAACAAAAGGATTTTTTCTGGTCACCCAAATCCTGTTCTGATAGTCTGCCGGGTGCTTAAATGTTATCGCACGGCTCTGTATCCCTGCATAAAAGGTATCTATGCCTGAAAGTTCCGCTCTCAGGGAGTTTAACTTTTTTTCTACAGTCGCGCCTGCTTTTGATGAAAAGAAATCCGTTTTTTTAACTGATTCAAACTCTTTAAACAGTTTGCCAAATGCCTCTGTTATCTTTTTTATCTGGCTGCTGCTGCCGCCTTTTTTTATGCTCTGTATTTTTCTCTCAAGCCCTTCAAGCATCTTCTCAATATCATGATAATCACGCTCCCTTTGCCTGTTGAAGAGGTCGATGATTTTCCTGTCATGCATGGTTTCGATTTTTTTCACGTGCACAAAGGCGGCTTCGCCGCCCATGCCGACAGCTTCCGACACAAGCCATTGACAAAACTCATAATGCTCTTCGCTGTAAGGCAGTATGTATGCAGCCCCTTTAAACGGCAGAGCGCCTGCTTTTAGCAGTCTCCTCCATATTTTCATCCTGCTGCTGACAGGCTTTGAAGGGGCGCTGTAAAAGAACAGCAGCCACGAACCTGTCTGCGTGCTACCTGTCTGCCGTGGCCTGTCTGCGTGCCTGCCTGCCGTGCTATCGGCACAGACAGGCACAGGCAGGTGCAATTTTTTTTCTGTTTTTTGTATCATATGCTTTAAATGTAAAAGGTGTTATGCAAAAAGGTCAACCCAAAAACAGAGATAGAGA
>DBNT01000063.1 GCA_002299835.1 Nitrospiraceae bacterium UBA665
GGGAAAGACAACCCCCTAACCCCCTGATAAGGGGGATTTAATGGGATAATAATTCTCTATCTCTGTTTTTTAGGAATCATGTGGGCTTGGAAAATTATCGCTTGATTTGGGTATAATCAAACATGTCTTATAGATTTTTATTTTTACTAATTTTCTCTCTCTTTGTCTTATTGTTTCATCCTGCTGCAATAATTGCAGAGGAAAAAATATCCGTTGCCGAAGGCGAATATAACCTAAAAGTCTCTTTTGATATTCCGAATTCTAAGATTACTGGCAGGGCAAAAATATTTGCCCAAAAAGATAAAGAATTAATATTTCATATAGGCCGTCTTACAATAAGAGATGTGCGTTTAAATGGAGATAAGATAAAGTTTGATGCACGTCGAGGAGTTTTAAAAATTCTTCCACAGAGAGACGGAATTGTTGAAATCGTATATGAGGGCATTTTCAGAGAATGGAGCCCTGACAGAGAAGCAAGGCATGGAATAAGCAGGGATATTATTGATGAAAGAGGCATATCTCTAACAGGCATATGGTATCCATATGTGCCGGGTTTATTTAAATACAGCCTCACTGCAGTGCTGCCTGAAGACTATGAGGCTGTATCAGAGGCAGAAAGAATTAAAAAGACTGTAAGAGACGGTGTCGCTGAATTTTTCTTTTACTTTCCGCATCCTCTTGATGGAATAAGCTTTATTGCTACAGACAGGTATGAAATAGTAAAAGACTATTATAGAGACATAGAGATTTATGCTTACTTTTTTAAAGAAGATATAGGCCTTGCAAAAAAATATATTGAATGGGCAAAGAAATATCTGAGATTGTATGAAGATATTTTAGGAGAGTATCCATATAAAAGATTTTCAATTGTCACGAATTTCCTGCCGACCGGATACTCTATGCCTACATTCACTCTGCTTGGGCAAGATGTAGTAAGGCTTCCGTTTATTGTGGAGACATCTTTAGGCCATGAGATACTGCATCAATGGTTCGGAAATCTTGTTTATGTTGATTATGACAAAGGTAATTGGAGCGAAGGCATTACCACATATCTCGCAGACCATTTTTATGAAGAACTGAAAGGCAAGGGCTCACAATACAGGAAACAAATGCTTATAAATTACAGGAGTTATGTAAATGACAAAAATGAATTTCCTATAAGGGACTTCAGAGGAGGGGTGGATTTTCCATCAAGGGCTATAGGTTATGGAAAGACAATGATGGTTTTCCATATGTTAAAAGGAGTTGTCGGGGAGGAAAATTTTTATGACTCTTTAAGAGATTTTATCAATGAAAACCGCTTCAAAAAAGCATCATGGGATGATATAAAAAAGACATTTGAAAAAAACTATGGAAAAGATCTCGGTTGGTTTTTTAATCAATGGATTAACAAAAAAGGGCTTTCAGAACTTAATGTAGAAAATGCAAAAATCAGACAGCATGGAAGTAAATATGAGATTAGTTTTGACATAACACAGAAAGGAGAGTTCCATAGAGTTATTGATGTTCCTGTGACATTTTATTTTTTAAGCGGCAGGACAAAACAGGACAAATTTACAATTGAGGGAGAAAGGCAGAGTTTTAGTATATTAATGGATGAAATAGTTGAAAAAATAGTTATGGATGAGGATTATGATGTAGCAAGAAAAATTTCTAATAATGAATTTCCGCCTGTCATAGCAAGGCTTTTGGGTGATGAAAAAAACATTATAGCTGTTTCTAATGAGGATATGGAAATGTTTTCCTCGGTTATAGATATTTTTAAGAAAAGGGGTGCTGTTGTCATGGAGCTTAATGAGGTCAGGCATGACATTATTAAGGAATCGTCATTAATAATTCCTGTCATATCTGGCAGCTTTAACCCCTTAATCGCAAGGCTTTTCGGCAGAATCGATATCCCTGAAGGAGGGTTTGGAATTATTGTCAGGAAAAACCCTTGGAATAGAGATAAAGTAGTTGGAATTGTATTTGCGAGGTCAAAAAAAGAAGTTGATATGGCGGCCAGAAGGATATTACATTACGGAAAATATAGCGCTATCTCTTTTGAAAGAGGAAGAAATATTTTGAAAAAAACAGAAAAAACAGACAGAGGGATAAAAAAAGCAGTATGGGATGAACCGCTTGCAATATCTATGTCATCTTCAAAAGTAAAAAAGTTATCTGATGTAATAAAGGAGGTTGCTGATAAAGATATTGTTTATGTTGGTGAATCTCATGGCACATTTGCCCATCACAATGTTCAGCTTCTCATTATAAAAGGATTATATGAAAAGAATAAAAATATAGCCATAGGAATGGAGATGTTTCAAAGGCCTTTTCAGAAGGCACTGGATGATTATGTCGCCGGTAGAATAGATGAAAGGGAGTTTTTAAGAGACTCTGAATATTTCAAAAGGTGGGGATTTGATTACAACTTTTATAAGCCTATCCTTGATTTTGCTAAAAAAAAGGGATTGCCTGTAGTTGCGCTTAATATTAGAAAGGAGATACTTGAAAAGGTTGCAGATGGCGGCATAGATTCTCTTTCTTTAGAAGAACTGAAGGAGATACCTTTGGAAATGGATTTTTCTGATATTGAATATAGACAATGGCTTAAAGAGGTCTTTAGGGCGCATAACAGGCCTGACGATAAAGGTTTTGATTTCTTTTTACAATCGCAGTTACTGTGGGATGAAACAATGGCAATGTCTATATATGAATTTATGAAAAACAATCCAAATTATCAGATGGTCGTTCTTGCAGGAAGCGGTCATCTTAAGCATGGATGGGGCATTCCTCAAAGGGTGATGAGAAGAAATGGATATGACTATGCGATTATTTTAAATAATGCTAATATTGAAACAAATATAGCAGATTATATTATTTTCCCCAAGCCTATGGAAGGCATTACTGCTCCAAAGCTTATGGTGCATCTGTCTGAAGAGGCAGGCAGGTTAAAAATAACAGAATTTGCAAAAGACAGTACATCACAAAAGGCAGGACTAAAAGAAGGAGATATTATTGTGTCGCTTGATGGAATTGCTATAAAGGGCATAGAGGATATGAGAATTCATCTTTTTTTAAAAAACAAGGGAGATGTAGTCAAGGTGAAGGTGATTAGAAATGAATTAGAGATGGAGTTTGAAGTTGTATTATAATTTTTTTAAGGAGGGCTTTAAAAAATAGCGACAGTATACGGAAATACATCAGGTCTAAAAAAGAACTTTATTCACTCCCTCGAAAGAATTTATCGCCGCAAAATTCCTGCCTGCAAGCTGATAACACAGGAGCTTGCCAGATACCTTGCCGGGCTTTCCGCTGAAATAGGCAGGCAAATAGGCATTATTGTTAACAGAAGCGGTGTTATTACGCATGTAATTGTTGGAGATAGAGGAAGCGTCTTTATCCCGGAGCTTGATGATTTTCCCCTCGGAAGAAAAGCCCTGAGGGGATTAAGGTTTATTCACACACACCTTGTTGACAGCCCGCTTAATAAAGAGGATATAACAGACCTCGCATTACTCAGATTTGACATTATAGCAGCCATAAGCATTAAAGAAGGACTGCCTTACAGGATATATACCGCATCCATTATGCCAAACAGCGCAGGCAAAAAATATAATGAAACCTCATCAGACTTTTACAGATATGATTTAGACTTCTGCAGCTTTATCAATGCCCTTGAAGAAGAGATGGACAGAATGAGGGTTATTGGCCGGGATGATAAAAGGGAAAGGGCTATATTGGTCAGCGCATCTACAAAACCTAAATATGAACTCCAAGACTCTATGGAAGAGTTAAAAGAATTGGCTTTATCAAGCGATGTTATTGTTTTAGATACTGTTATACAGAGATTAAAGGAAATAAATTCAGCTTATTTACTTGGAGAGGGCAAACTTAAGGAAATAGTCATAAATGCCATGGATAAGGGCGCCACACTTCTGATTTTTGACCAGGACCTGAATCCGTCACAGATCAGGGCAATTGCCGAAACTACAGAACTCAAGGTAATTGACCGTTCTCAGTTGATACTGGACATATTTGCAGGAAGGGCACACAGCCGTGACGGTAAGGTGCAGGTAGAGCTTGCACAATTGAAATATATGCTCCCGAGGCTTACAGGCAAAGGGACTGCTATGTCAAGGCTGATGGGAGGTATAGGAGGAAGGGGCCCCGGAGAAATGAAGCTTGAGATAGACAGACGCCGCATCCGAGACAGGATTTCACGCCTTCAAAAAGAGCTTGAAATTCTAAGCGAGGCACGGAAACAGAGAAAACATAGAAGGGTTGAAACAGGCATTCCTATTGTCTCTATAATCGGCTATACAAATGCAGGCAAGTCCACCCTGTTAAATGCACTCACAAAGAGTTCAACTATTGTTGAAGACAAGATGTTTGCTACACTTGATACAGCAAGCAGGAGGCTCAGATTTCCAAAAGAACGAGAAGTTATAATAACCGATACTGTCGGTTTTATAAGAGATCTGCCAAAGGATTTGATGGCTGCCTTTAAAGCCACGCTTGAAGAGTTAGAGGATGCAGATTTATTGCTTCATATAGTTGATATATCCAATCCGAGGTTTGAGCAGCAGATAGAATCTGTAGAGAAAATACTTAAAGAACTTAATCTCTCTGATAAACAAAAAATAATGGTGTTTAGTAAAATAGATATGGTATCAAGGGATGAAGTTGATAACATAACGCAAAGATATGATGCAGAAGCTGTATCTGCTATAAATTTAGAGACCCTCGGCTCTTTACTAAAAGCAATAGAACGCTATATTTGGTAATACCGAGATGCAGAAAACTAATTGGGATGGTTTTAATTATTGACACTAATTGTGTGTGACTAATTGTGGACTATAAGATTTCTCTTGAGCGAAAATGCGAACACTATAATCTCAAAAAATGTTATACTTTAAATCAAGATGACAGTAACAGCAATTGAAAAGAAAGCAAAACTTATAACAGGTCGGGATGGAAGGCCTATAGAGGTGATATTGCCTTATAACATCTACAAAGAGACTTCCCGAAGGTATTAAGAAAAAAGTCAAGAAGCAATTAAGGTTTTTGAGCAGCAATCCGGCGCATCCTTCGCTTAAGATTCACAAATTAAATTCATCCCTTCTTTGCTACTGTTACAATATTTAAGCTATAATACTTATCTATGGAATTTGCTCCTAAATGGATAGCATGGGAAATAACCAGAAGATGCAATCTTAAATGTATCCACTGCCGCTCTTCATCAGAAGTAGAGGTTAAAGGTCATCCTGATTTTTCGACCGAAGAGGCGTTCAGGATACTTGATGATATATCGGCTTATGCAAAGCCAGTGGTTGTGCTTTCTGGCGGAGAGCCGCTTTTAAGAAAAGATGTGTTTGACATTGCAAAGTACGGCACTGAAAAAGGCCTCAGGATGTGCCTTGCAACTAACGGCACACTTGTTACAGACGATTTATGCAGAAGAATAAAGGAATCAGGAATAAGAATAGTATCGTTAAGTCTTGATGGTTCAACAGATGATGTACATGACAATTTCAGAAACGAGAAGGGGGCATTTAAGGGCACTGTCAGTGGAGCGGAATTTTTCAGGAAGCATGGAATAGAATTTATAATAAACTCATCTTTTACAAAGCGGAATCAGAAGGAGATTCCTAAAGTCTATAAGCTGGCAAAGGAACTCGGCGCCACTGCATGGTATATGTTTATGATAGTGCCGACAGGCAGGGCAGAAGATATTATGAACGAGCTTATTTCAAAACAAGACTACGAGGATATACTCAACTGGCATTACCGTATGGAAAAGAATGAAAGGGATATTCTTGTAAGGCCCACCTGTGCACCCCATTATTACAGGATAGTATTGCAGAAATCTAAAGAAGAGGGCGAAAAGTTTGAAAGAAGAACTTTAAAGTTTTCCACAGGCGGCTCTAAGGGCTGTATTGCCGGACAGCTTATTTGCCTTATCAATGTGGATGGAGATGTGCTTCCATGCAGTTATTTCCCGAAGGCTGCAGGTAATATAGGGAATCAATCATTTAAAGATATATGGGAAAATTCTGAATTGTTCAAGGATTTGCGAGATTTCAAAAAATACAGGGGAAGATGCGGCTCCTGCGAATTTGTGGCTGTATGCGGAGGCTGCAGGGCAAGGGCATATGCAATTGCAGGGGATTACCTTGAAGAAGAACCGTTTTGCGGATATGTCCCGATGAAACTGAGAACTAAGAACTGAGAACTAAGAAAAGATGAAAGGTGCAGAGTTAAGTAAAAGATTGTACGATTTTGCCCTGAAGATTGTCTTATTAGTAAGAGGTTTACCGAGAGAGGTAGCTGCTTACGAGATTGGAAGGCAGCTACTGAAGGCAGGAACGTCTATTGCTGCTAACCATGAGGAAGCAAGGGGAGGATTCAGTAAAGATGACTTTATATATAAAATCAATACAGCTTTTAAAGAGGCAAAGGAAACAAGTTTCTGGTTAAGACTTTTAAGAGATTCAGAAATTGTAAGAAAAGAACAGATTGAAGAACTAATCAGCGAGTCTAAAGAGATACGGAACATTTTAGGAGCGAGCGTTAAAACAGCGAGAAGCAAAACTAAAAAGTAAAATCGCGTTTGCACTTTTTAGTTCTTAGTTCCCAGTTTTAAGTTTTCATTTTGGAGGATTTTTATGAACGATACTTTTCTTAAGGCATGTCGTGGTGAAAAAACTGATTATACCCCTGTATGGCTTATGAGGCAGGCAGGGAGATACCTCCCTGAATATCAGAAGGTGAGGGCAAAGGTTGATTTCCTTACCCTGTGCAAGACCCCTGAACTTGCAGCAGAAGTTACAATTCAGCCTATTGATATTTTAAAGGCTGACGCAGCCATTTTATTTTCTGACATATTAATACCTGTAGAGGCAATGGGAATGAATCTCGAATTTTCAGAGTCTAAGGGTCCTATCCTTTATGAACCTGTAAGAGATGAAATAGGAGTTCTCAGACTCAGGGAGATAGAGCCTGAAGATGATGTGCCATTTGTAATAGAAACAATAAAAATATTACTTAAACATCTTAAGGTTCCGTTGATAGGCTTTTCCGGCGCTCCTTTTACACTTGCTACATACATGACAGAGGGCGGGAGTTCAAAGAATTATGTAAATACGAAGAAGATGATGTATCGTAATCCAGAGCTATATTCAAGGCTGATGGAGAAGATTACAAAAGTTGTAATTAAATACCTTCAGGCACAGGTGGATGCAGGTGTTCATGCTGTTCAGGTCTTTGATTCGTGGGCTGGAATATTGTCACCTGTTGACTTTGAAAGGTTTGCACTTCCTTATGTACAGAGGATTGTATCTGCATTTAAGGACAGGCTTCCGGTTATTTATTTTGCATTTAACAGTAGCGCAATGCTTAATTCTGTAATGAAATCCGGCGCCGGCATACTCGGCCTTGACTGGAGAATTGAAATGTCTGATGCTGTTAGCATAATCGGCAACAATGCATCTGTTCAGGGCAATCTTGACCCTTGCATTCTTTTTGGCACAAAGGATTTGATTAGGGAAAGGGTTGCCCGTATACTTAAAGGAGCAGAAGGCGCAAAAGGACATATCTTTAACTTAGGACATGGAATACTGCCAGAAACGCCTCCTGAAAATGCAGTTGCAATGGTTGAGGCAGTGCATGAGTTGAGCAGTAAAAATAGCCGATAAGCTTCATCTTATTTTATGTTTTTGTGGTAAAATTAAATCTGAAAGGAGCTCAGACATATGCTTAAGACCGAAAAAATCAAAAAAGAGATAGATATTCTTCCGAAGGATATGCTTGAGGAAGTGGAAAAATTTATTAAAAATCTAAAGAGCCGAAAGAAGACAGCCAGAAAAAAATCATCACTCCTGTCAGAACTGGCAGAAGTCTCTATCGATATTGATATGCCGGTTGATTTCTCAAAGCAACACGACCATTATCTCTACGGCATTCCAAAGAAATGAGCGGAATATTTCTCGATACCGGCTATCTAATAGCCCTGATTAATAAAAGAGACAATCTGCACGATAGTGCCATAGCAGCATCTCAAAAATTTTACGGCCCTTTTTTTACCACCGAACTTGTTCTTGTTGAACTTGCAAACAGTCTCTGTTTATCTTCACAAAGGCAACTTGCAGTTAGAATAATCGAAAAAATACAGGATGATTCTTTGACGACTGTTATTCCTTTTTCTGCTGAAAAATTTAAGGAAACCCTTGCCTTTTATAAAAGACGGTCGGATAAGTCATGGGGCATGATTGACTGTTTTTCTTTTATTGTAATGGATGAATTTGGAATAAAACAGGCGCTTACATTTGATGAACATTTTAGGCAAGCTGGATATAAAACGCCTTTATTGCAATAATACGGGAGCGTAAATGCTTAATCTCGGGGTACTTGCCTCAGGTAGAGGCTCTAATTTTCAGGCAATCATTGATGAAATAGAGGGCGGCAGACTCAATGTCTCAATTAAGCTCTTGGTAGTTGATAATCCCGATGCCTATGCTATTGAGAGGGCAAAAAAACATGGAATAAAATACATTTATATAAACCCCAAAGAATTTCCCTCAAAAGATGATTATTTCAGGCGAATTGCCGATGAGTTAAAGGCATCAGATGTTGAACTTGTTGCTCTTGCAGGATTTATGCGAATTGTAAAAAAGCCTTTGATAGATGCATTCCCAAACAAGATTATGAATATTCATCCCGCATTATTGCCATCTTTTCCCGGACTTCATGGACAGGAGCAGGCAGTGGATTACGGTGTGAAGATTAGCGGCTGCACTGTTCATTTTGTTGATGAGGGCATGGATACAGGGACTGTAATAATTCAGGCAGCGGTGCCTGTATCGCCTGATGACACAGAAGACACCCTTTCAGCGAGAATTCTCAAGCTGGAGCATAAGATATTTCCAGAGGCGATAAGGCTCTATGCAGAGGGCAGGTTAAGTGTAGAGGGTAGGGTTGTAAAGATAAAGGGCTACGAGTTAAAGGACGAATACATTGCAAATCCATCAATAGTTAATGGTCGACAATGAATCTGAATTGAGCGATTTTATGCAGGTCAGGCATGGCTCAAAGCCTTTAGAAAGCGTTGGTTGCAATGCGTATGAATGCTTAAAATGTATAACTCAACAAGTTACCACCGACGGTGATAACGAATACAAGAGTGTGTTTTTATAATGCCGGGTCTAAAGGCTTTTCGCCATACCTGACCTGCATTTTAAGAGTAAGAATCGATTAACATAAGTTGAAAAACTGTAATGTAGGAGATTAAAATGCAACAATGGCCAACATTGGAAGAGCAGATAGAAGCTGCGGGGATTTATTATCCTACAAAATATGATATAGCCTACAGAATCGGTTATGTACTTCAAAGCATTGGTGCGCTTGGATTTGTTATTCTCTATGGATTACAGTCAAATTTGCAGATAATCCCGTTTGTGATTTTTAATTCCGGAATAGCTCTTTCTTCAATCTATCTCCTTGTGTGGAAGGCTGAAATAAAGCGGTTTATACTCATTATGACTTTCTGGGGAATAGCACTTCAGATCATCAGCATATTCATTAATCCTATAAGCGCCTTTTACTCGGAAAAGATATTTTTTTTAGGTCTCGGTTTTACTTTGGCAGGCGGCGCAGGGTTGGTCGGCAAAGAGGCATATTGTTTCAGGTTTAATGAGGGCTGGCTTCTTTTAATAGTTTATCCTCTAACAGTGATCCCGAATCTTTTTGGATTTGCATCTTATAATTATAATCTTGTATTTGCTGCAATCATTGCAGCGCTTCAGCTTTCATTTTTAAGAAGAAAATTGTCGCAGCCCCTTTTAAAAAAGTGCGAAGGGAATGTATGCGGATTGCCGGAAAGTAAAGGGAAATGAGAATATCTGCAGGCGCTGCAAAAGGCAGAAAAGTTATTTTTAAGAAGGCATTTATCAAAAAAGGCGATGCCGATGAGCTAAGACCTACCTCTGCAAAGGTAAGGCAGGCAATTTTTAATATCATAGGAGGCAGGATAATTAATGCCATGTTTCTTGACCTCTATGCAGGCACAGGCGCTGTAGGCATAGAAGCATTGAGCAGAGGAGCAGGAAAGACGGTTTTCGTTGATGATAACTCTTTAAGGGTTAATGTTATAAAAGAGGTTCTTGAAAAATTTGGATTTAAGAATAGAGCTAAAGTTGTTAAAGATAAGGCTTCAAGTTATATAAAAAAATCAGAATTTATTTTTGATATTATTTTTGTTGATCCTCCTTATGCTTCAGATGAAATTAATACAATTCTCCCTCTTATTGACGAAACAGATATTTTAAGTGATAATGGAGTTGTGATTGCCGAACATTCTTCCAAAAAGACACCCCCCTTACATCCCCCCTTATTAAGGGGGGAATCAAAGGGGGGTGTCCCCCTTAACAAAGGGGGAACTAAAGGGGGTTGTGCCCCCCTTGATAAGTGGAGAGCAAGGGAAGGGGGAAGTTTAAGGCTTATAAAAACTTATAAGTATGGAGATACATCGCTAACACTTTATAGAAAGGAGCCGAAATGA
Source organism: Nitrospiraceae bacterium UBA665 (assembly GCA_002299835.1). Taxonomy (GTDB): domain Bacteria; phylum Nitrospirota; class Thermodesulfovibrionia; order Thermodesulfovibrionales; family Dissulfurispiraceae; genus UBA665. Next base: position 10,541 of record DBNT01000063.1, read on the forward strand.
AATTAGGCATTTATCCCGGAACATTTGATCCTATAACAAACGGACATCTTGACCTCATTGAACGCGGACTGAGGATATTTGATGAAATAATAATAGCTGTAGCTCCGAGTCCGAAAAAACAACCGCTTTTTGATATTAAGGAGCGCCTCCGACTTATAAGGGAATCTGTTAAGGACTGTCAAAATGTGAAGGTCGAGGCATTCAGCGGACTGCTTGTTGAATATGCAAAAGACAAGGGAGGAATCGCAATTATAAGAGGATTAAGGGCAGTGTCTGATTTTGAATACGAACTTCAGATGGCTCTTATGAACAGAAGACTTGATATGAATATAGAGACGGTTTTCATGATGCCATCAGAGGAATTCTCTTTTTTAACTTCAACCATTGTTAAAGAAGTAGCGTCATTCGGAGGCTCTGTAAAAGGACTTGTGCCTGAAGTGGTTAATGCAGCGATCAAGGAGAAGTTTAAGACAATAGGGCATATAATAGAATAATTTACCATACTCATAATCCGTTTTGCTTTTTCATCATCTCTTCAATCGTAATTTTTACTGATTCTCCGAGTGCTTTTAGATCATACCCTCCTTCAAGCGCAAATATTACAGGCTTATCTGTGCTTGAAAGCACTGCCTCTGCAATGCCTCTTATCCCTTCTTTTGATATTCTGATGGCTGCAAGCGGGTCTTCTGCTCGTATGTCATATCCGGCAGACACAAGAATAATATCTGGACTAAATGCCTTTACAAAGCCATGTAAAATATCTTGATATACTTCAAAATATTCTTTATCTCCTGAGCCCGCTGTCAACGGAATATTGCAGGTAAAGCCTTCCCCTCTGCCTTTCCCTCTTTCTGACAACGAGCCTGTTCCGGGATAATGAGGATATTGATGTGTGCTAAAGAAAAACACTGTATCGTCTTCTTCAAATATATGCTGTGTGCCGTTTCCGTGATGAACATCAAAATCTATGATAAAAATCTTTTCATACCCTATCTTCTGTGCATATCTTGCTCCTACAGCAATATTATTGAATATACAGAAGCCCATTGCCCTGTCTGCCTCTGCATGGTGCCCCGGAGGTCTTACTGCACAGAATGCCCTTGTTATTTCGTTATTTTTGCATCTTTCCACGGCCTCAATCACTGCGCCTGTAGCGTATAGTGATGCCTCAAGGCTATTTTCTGACATATAAGTATCTCCGTCTAAATAGCCTGTGCCGAAATTTTTTATTTTTTCTATATATCTTTGTGTATGGACAAGGGCAATATCCTCATAATCAGCCTTGCGAGGCTTTATGTGAATGAGTTTATGCCATAGCTCTGAATTTTTTAATTCAGCGACTATGGAAACCAGTCGCTCCTTTGTTTCAGGATGCCATTGAGGGGTTTCATGTTTAAGGAAAATATCATCGTATATAAAACCGACATTCTGCATAGAGATAATTATACATGAAATACCCATATAAAGTGTTAGTTTAAATCTTTGCCGCTTGATGTTCTGACACAATTATATGGTGTATAATTCTTTATAGAAGAGGTAATTGATACGGCTGAGGTTTTTAGTGAAATATTGCCTGAAGGGCCAATGCAATTACAGCTTTTGAGGAAATATCAAGTTCTTAAAAATTGCTAATATTAACTTTGCTCTTGATAAATTATCCTCTATTAGCTATGATTTATATAAAGAATGATGAGGAGGATAGTTATGGTTACCAAAGAGCAGGTTGAAGGTGTTCTTGCAAAAATCAGGATAGGTCTTAAGGCTGAGGGAGGCGATATAGAGTTTGTAGATATAAAAGATGACGGAATACTGTATGTGCGACTTACAGGAGCCTGCGGGACATGTCCTATGTCAACTCTTACACTAAAGAATCTTGTAGAAACAACGATAAAAAAAGAGATTCCAGAAATAAAGGCTGTTGCAGCGGTATGATATTCGGAAGACAGAAGACAGATGGGGTCCCCAAAAAATCGAAGATTTTTTGGGGCAGAGATGACAGAACTGCGTCAAGCGTCAAGCGTGGAGCGTCAAGCGCACGACGCACGACTCTCAACGCACAACGCAATTCTGTTTTCTGTCTTCTGATTATTTGTCTTCTGCTTTTATTTCCTTCCATAAGCAACTCCAATGACATGGTCGAAGTGCGCGGTGTAAGGCACTGGTCTGATTTTGATTACATAAGGATTGTTGTAGACCTCTCTGGCAATGCGGAATTCACAAGAGGCAGGCTGTCTGACCCTGAAAGACTATTTTTTGATCTTAAAAATACAAGAATAAGGAAGGGAATAGAGACAAATATTACAATTGGAGGTAAAGTGCTCAAGGCAATCAGAATAGGACAATTTGCCCCTGATACCGTAAGGATTGTATTTGACCTTGAAACCACTTTATATGACTTTAGAGTATTCAGCCTTGAAGATCCTTCAAGGCTTGTTATTGATATTATATCAAGACAACCGAAAACACCGGATGAACTTAAGCAGGAGCTAAAAACAGAGTCAAACATTGTTCCCAAACTCTTGAGGCGGACAGTAGTTATAGACCCGGGACATGGCGGTCATGACCCCGGAGCAGTAGGACCAGGAGGGCTTTTTGAAAAGGATGTGGTGCTGGATATTTCTTTGATGATAAGAGAGATTATGCAAAAAGAATATCCATTTTACGAAGTTATTTTGACGAGAGACAGGGATATTTTTATTCCTCTTGATAGGAGGGCTGTCATTGCCAATAGAATTAATGCCGATATTTTTGTATCTGTGCATACAAATGCCAGCTATAACAGGCTTGCCAGAGGCATTGAAACATATCTTTTAAACTGGACAGACGATGAAGAGGCAATGAAGGTGGCTGCAAGGGAAAACAATATGTCATTAGAAAGAATGCGTCAGGTTCAGAGCGAACTTGGTTTTATACTTGCTTCTCTTGCAAGAGAAAGCAAGAGGGATGAGTCTATAAAACTTGCAGGTTATATACAACGTTCTCTCATATCAGCAGTGCAGTCCCGTCATCCTGAGGTTGCAGACAGAGGAGTAAGGCAGGCTCTTTTTTATGTGCTGCTTGATGCAGAGATGCCATCTGCTCTTTTAGAGGTAGGTTTTATAAGCAACAGGGAAGAGGAAAGGCTGCTGGAGAATAGGGCACATAGGGAAAAGTTAGCACGTTCTATAGCTTCAGGCATACATTCGTATCTTACTTCTGCTCCAGAGCACAGAGTGGCAGCAGGCGATAAGAAAGACAGCGAAGATTACAGTCCGAGGCGGGTTAAATATACTGCCCCGAGATAATTATTATCTATATCTTTTGGGGTGGAATTAACCTATCATTTTTAAAAACTCATTGTAAGATATTGTTTTGACACCGAGGGTTTCTGCTTTGCGGAGTTTAGATCCGGGATCTTCGCCAACTACGAGATAATCGGTGCTTTTTGATACAGTAGATACTGCATGACCTCCGAGACTCTCCATGAGGTCTTCCACTTCCTTTCTCGGCTTTGGAAGCGCGCCTGTAATCACAAATGTAAGCCCCTCAAGAGGTCTTTTCTCTTTCTTTTTATCTTCAAAATCAGGGTTTGTTATCTGGACACCAAGCGATTTCAAGGTGTTAAGTGTTTTGATGTTTTCAGGGTCATTAAAAAAGGCAGAGATAGAGCCGGCGATTTTTTCTCCCATCTGCCTTATGGTCGTAATCCTTTCCGGTTTAATATTGTACAGGTTGTTAAGTTTCTCAAAATTTTTTGATAGGAGTTTTGCGGCATATTCGCCAACATGGGGTATGCCAAGTGCATACAGGAATCTAAAGAGAGTTGTCTTTTTACTCCTTTCAATGGCTGAAATGAGATTTTGAGCTGATTTTTCAGCAAATCTTGGGATGCCTAAAAGGTCTTCTTTTTTAAGTTTATAAATATCCACAAAATGGCTTATAAGATGCTTTGAATACAGGAGTTCCACATTTTTTTCCCCGAGTCCTTCTATATCCATAGCGCCTCTTGACGCAAAATGCCTTATCCTTTCCAGCACCTGAGCCTCGCAGTTTAAACCTATGCATCTGACAGCAACCTCTCCTGCTTCTCTTATTACTCTGGAGTTGCATACAGGACATTTTTCCGGTACGGAAAAATGTCTTTCCTTGCCAGTTCTTTTTTCTTTTATCACTGCTATTATATGGGGTATAACATCTCCGGCCCTCTCTACAACAACTGTATCCCCGACCCTTATATCTTTCCTTTCTATTTCATCCCAGTTGTGCAAGGTAGAGCGAGATACAGTAACCCCTCCTATCCTCACAGGCTCAAGCAATGCAATAGGGGTAATAACACCTGTTCTGCCTACACTTGGTATTATCCCGATTATTTTGGTTGTTCCTTGATGGGCAGGGAATTTATAGGCAATTGCCCATCTGGGCTCCCTTGTTTTGATGCCTAACAATTTCTGCAATCCGAAGTCATTTACTTTTATAACGGCCCCGTCAGTCTCAAAAGGAAAAACATTTCTTTTTCCCTCTATCTCCTTTATGACTTCTATGGCTTTATTAATACCATTTGCAACTCTTACTACCGCAGGAATAGGGAATCTTGCTTGTTGTAGCCATTTTATAAATTCCCATTGGGATTTAAACACGGCTCCTTTTACAGCACCTATTCCGTAACATGTGAGGTGAAGATTCCTTGATGCAGTAATTGAAGGGTCAAGTTGGCGAACCGAACCAGCGGCCGCATTTCTCGGATTTGCGAAAACCTGTTCTCCTTTCAGTTGTCTTTCTTTGTTGAGTGATTCAAAATCTTCGATGTTCATATACACTTCACCCCTGATGTCTATGAATTCTGGCAATTCCGGCAATTCCGGGATATTGTCCGCTTCTATCTTAAGAGGAACGGATTTAATGGTTTTTATATTTAAAGTAACATCTTCCCCTTCGTAACCGTCTCCTCTTGTTGAGGCTTTATGCAGGAATCCGTTTTTGTATGTTAGTTCAATCGCGAGACCGTCGTATTTAGGTTCAACAGTATATTCTATGTCGCCTGCCATATCGCTTACCATATCACCTACCATATCACCTAATGGTCCTGCATGCTCCACCCCAAAAAATCTTTGATTTTTTGGGGACCCCGATATTTTTACCCTTCTGTAAATAAAATGGGCAAATTCTATAACTTCATCATACGAAAATTTATTATCAAGCGAAAGCATGGGTTCTGTATGTCTTACTTTTTCGAATTTTTCTAAAGGAGGAGCGCCGACCCTTTGTGTAGGAGAATCAGGCAGTATATAACCATATTTTTTTTCAAGGTCTTTCAATTTAAAATAGAGTCTGTCATATTCTTCATCTGATATAACCGGAGAGTCCAGGACATAGTAGCGGTAACAATGGTAATTGAGTTCTTTGACGAGTTTTTCTATTTCATGAGCCATCTCTTCTGTTATCTTTTCATGCATTAATGCCCTCCTTTTTATCCCAACTGTTCCGTTGCTCTATTGTACTAAATCTATAATCCGTAAGGAAACATTTACATAAGCAAAGCA
>DBNT01000105.1 GCA_002299835.1 Nitrospiraceae bacterium UBA665
TCAATGCCATAAACTTCTTCATCGGTAAATCACCTCCTTTTTGTTATAAATTTTTAAACCGAATACTTATATAAGCAATAGTTGTGCCAGTTATGAGGAAAACTTTGCCTAATGTCAAATTATTTTGTTTTTTCAAAAGGTTAATAAAAAAAGGTGCAATGAAATGCAATATTAATGTATATGAGGAGGAGATTAGTTGTTCCCGATTTCGGGAGGCAAATCCCCTTTTGGGGAATTGTGGTGAATTCCGAATCAATTACTGCACCTTTTTTGTCATCCTATACACAAACGCCAGTATCTCTGCAACTGCCCTGTAAAGCTCCTGCGGAATTTCTTCATAGAGATCAAGAGTTGACAACACTTCTACAAGCTGGTGGTCTTCTTTTAACGGAATATTATATTCCTCTGCTATCTGAAGTATTTTCTCTGCAATTTTTCCGCTCCCTTTTGCTATAACTTTTGGCGCTGTGTCTTTTTCAGCATTGTATCTTAATGCAACTGCTCTTTTTCTTTTTTCAATCATAATTACGCCTCGATATTGATTAATCTATCAAATGACTCAATTTTTTCCATCTGTTGTCCTATGAGGTTATCAAAATCCATAATATTGACTGTCCTGAGACTCATCCCTTTTACTGTGAACAACTCCTTTAACATATCTGTGTGTGATTCAATAACCGCCCTGAATTCAGGGTTTTCAACTCTGAAAGATACAAAAAACTCCCTGCCGTATATGAATATCATAATTGAGATTTTTCCGAGATGCTCAAGGTCAAGTCTTAGCCTGCATGAATGAGAGGGGCTGTTTGCGTGTCCGCTTCCTTTTTTCAGTGCTATCTCACCGTCTTTCAGTTCATTCCAGTTGAGGGGAAGAAATGTGTAAAAGGAATCTGTAGTTTTAGATAAAGCCTGATATGTTTCTATGTCTTTGACCAGCCCGTCTATAATCCTGACAGCGCTTTCTTTATGCACAGATGCTACCTTCTCCACTGAAGGATTTTTTACAGCATCTTTAGCCTCACCTGTAATAATCTGCCTTAAATAAAGCAATGTGGCTTTAAAATCTTTTTTTAGGGCTGCTATATCATCCTGCAAAAATAGTTCGCTTGCCTTGCTGGAAGCGCTATCCATAGCAGGAGTTGCTTCTGCTACAGCACCGGGGTCCCCAAAAAGTCGCAGACTTTTTGGGGTGAGAAACAGTTTCAATTTTGCCTCAAGTGCAACTCCGGTATCACGCAGTGCAATCTTCAGCGACGTCTGCAGCAGTTTTTCAATACTTATCATCAAATCTTTTTTAAGGGTTTCTGTAACCGGATGATTTTTTACAGGGTCAGGAAATTGATTCAGTTGACTTATCAGGCTGTCAAGCCTTGTTTGGATGCTCTGTCCTGTTATTTTAACACTTGCCTGCAGCAGATTCTGTATCTGGGTTTTTACTTCTTTAGGAAGTGAATTTATATCTGGAGGAAGAATCTTTAAGAGTTCGGTGTTTAAAGAGTGGAGTTTGGCAATCTGTTTATCAGGCATCTGTCCGGAGATGATAATCTTTTTTGCATCTATAAGACTGCTGGTTAGTTCCTGAACAAGTTTAGAAACAACCCTGCTGGTTGCACCTGCAAAAACTGCTTCTGATTTTTGCCCCCCGCTTTTTGTCTTGTCCGGGGCATATCCCATAAACTGGAGCTTGATCCCTTCATCGCCCCCTTGGCGGGTTATTTTGAAAAAAGCCGAAAACCCCTTTTCAACTGAAACCTCTGTTTTAGCTGTAATGAAACCGCCTTTTATCTTAAGCGTTACACCGCCAGAGGGCAATATATCCATAACCTCTGCCTTAACTATCTCGCCTATTTTAAGCGGAATGGATTTTCCGCTCGGCCTTATAACTGTAATAAATGATTCACTGTCATGACCTGTTATCTTGAAATTAATCATGGCTGATTCTATTATATCCTAATATGAGTTAATGAGTTGTGGAGTTAGAGAGTTGGCAAAACTCCTGAACTCTACACTCCTCAACTCCTTAACTTTTTTAGGAGGTTTTATGCTTGATGCAAGGTTTATAAGAGAAAATATTAATGTGCTGAAAACAGCCCTAAAAAAAAGAGGGTATGAAATCAATCTTTCTGAGTTCATTGCTTTTGAACAAGAGCGTCTCGGCCTTATGCAGAAAGCCGAAGAACTTAGAAACAGGCGAAATGTAGTCTCAGCAGAAATAGGCAGACTAAAAAAACAGGGACAGGGGGCGGAAGATCTCGTAAAAGAGATGAAAGGGGTTTCTGACAGGATTAAAGAGATAGATGAAATACTAAAAGGAATAGAGGAAAAGACAGGTCAGTTTTTATTGAATATCCCAAATATCCCTCACGAATCTGTGCCTATTGGAAAAGACGAGACAGAGAATATAGAAGTTAGAAGATGGGGAACTCCTCCAGAGTTTGATTTTGAGCCACTCAATCACTGGGATATTGCTGAAACTCTTGATATTATTGACTTTGAAAGAGGCGCAAAGATTGCAGGCACTCGCTTTACAGTTATGAAGGGGCTTGGAGCAAGACTTGAAAGGGCATTAATGAATTTTATGCTCGACTTAAACACTTCAAAGGGATACAAAGAGATATTCCCGCCGATACTCGTAAGCAAAGAGTGCATGACAGGCACAGGCCAACTACCAAAATTCTCAGATGAGATTTTCAGGACTGTTGATCCGGAGTTTTACTTAATACCCACTGCAGAAGTGCCTGTGACAAATATTCACAGAGAAGAAATACTGGCAGAAGAGCTTTTACCCATATATTATACCGCTTATACGCCCTGCTTTAGACGCGAGGCAGGCTCTTACGGTAAGGATGTGAGGGGCTTAATAAGACAGCATCAGTTCAATAAAGTAGAGATTGTTAAATTTACAAAACCGGAAGATTCTTATGCTGAATTGGAAAAACTAACAGGTGACGCAGAAGATATATTGCAAAAATTAGGGCTTCCTTATCGAGTTATTGCCTTGTGTACAGCAGACATGGGATTTTCTGCCTCAAAAACCTATGATATAGAAGCATGGCTTCCAGGACAGCAAAGATACAGGGAAATATCTTCATGCTCTAATTTTGAGGATTTTCAGGCAAGGAGGGCAAATATCAGATTTAAGCGCGAAGGCAAAAAAGGCACAGAGTTTGTCCATACACTTAACGGCTCTGCACTTGCAATAGGTAGGACTGTTGTCGCAATATTAGAAAACTACCAGCAAAAAGACGGCACAGTTGTTGTACCTGAAGCCTTAAGACATTATATGGGAACAGATATTTTAAAATGAGCCGTGCTGGATTCGAACCAGCGACCCGCTGATTAAGAGTCAGCTGCTCTGCCAACTGAGCTAACGGCCCGCAAAAATATTAAACTACAGTTATCTTAATTTTATAATGATAATGCCTTCTTTTTACTCCTTTCTCCAAATATCGCCGTCCCTATCCTCACCATTGTTGCCCCTTCCTCTATTGCCACCTCAAAGTCATGAGACATGCCCATGGATAATTCAAGTAATGAGTAATGAGTAATGAGTAATGAGTTAACTGTATCTCTTATCTCTCTTAACCTCTTAAAATATGGTCTTGCTTTTTCAGGGTCTCCAAAAAACGGCGGCATTGTCATTAAACCTTCAAGTTTTAAGTTTTTCAGTTTTTTTATCCTCTCAAGCAATGGCATCAAATCCTCTTCTGAAATACCATGCCTTGTCTCCCCCTCATATAATTTTACCTGAACAAGAACCCTTTGTATCTTTCTTATTTTTTCTGCCTGTTTGTTGAGTTCTTCTGCAAGTTCGACAGAATCGACACTATGAATTACATCAAATAATTGCACTGCGTGCTTCGCCTTATTCTTTTGCAGATGCCCTATCAAATGCCACTCTACCCCCCCTATCGTCCCCCCCTTATTAAGGGGGGGAGCAGGGGGGGTAATTTGAAATTTGAAATTTGAAATTTTATCCCATGCTTCCTGAACCCTGTTTTCGCCGAAGATTCTTAAGCCTGCATCTATAGCTTCTTTTATTGTTTCTGTGTCTACGGTTTTTGTAACCGCAACAAGGGTTACCTGATCAGGGCTCCTTCCGGACCGCATAGCTGCATGACTCATTTTTTTCAGTATAGTTGAAGCATTCTCTAAAACCATTTTTAATTCTAACCTATAGTATTGCCAATTTCAAATAAATTTAAGATTATGCTATGATTTTAATTATGAACAGTGGTTCATTACCCCTCTCCCTTAATAAAAAACTTGTCTTTATGCTGCTCTTGATGAGCTTTATTTCCATCACATCTCTTCTTTTTATTTACTCCCGGTTAGAAAAAAATCTTTCCATAGAGATCGAAAGACAGACAGCAGAGCTTGCAAAGGCTATACAAATCGGGGTAGAGGAGGTTACTGCTACCGGCGTAACAGATGAGGCAAGGCTGTCTAAATACCTCAAGGATCTGAATGCCAGAGGAGTCAGGGAGATCTCAATAATCAGCAATACAAAAGAGATTGTTGCAAGCAGCAATCCTGAAAAGATAGGCCAGCCTGTCACTCACAAGCGAAAGGAGCTTATCATTAAAGCTGAACTCGGAGAGCCTGTTTCAGAGGAGAGAGGAGCCTACAATGTCATAGTGCCGGTTATTGCAGGCAATGCACAGTATGGATATATTCATTTGAAAATTAATAAAGATGATTTTTCAGCAATATTGAAAGAAAATACTATGAAGCGTATTGCAGCGACCATGCTTGTTTTCGGTTTCGGTATAGTTATGGCACTGGTGCTTTCAAGGCGATATACGCAGCCGATCCAGAGAGTTGTTGATGCTGCAAGGAGGGTTGCGGCAGGAGATATGAATCAGCAAATTTCGGTAAAAAGCAGGGATGAAATCGGACAGTTGTCGGAGAGTTTTAACTATATGGTTTTAAAACTCAAAGAGATGCGCTCTCTTGAAGAAAAGCTCAGGGAGGCAGAGCATCTTTCTGGAGTCGGCCTCATTTCGCGGAATATTGCCCATGAAATACGAAATCCACTTAATTTCATTAATTTGAGCATTGACCATATCTCTGAAAAATATCTTCCTACAGAAAAAGAAAGGCAGGAATTATTTATACAACTCATACATGGCATGAAAATAGAGGTTCAAAGGCTTAATTCCCTTGTAAACGACTTTCTTAATTACAGCAAACCTATAAGGCTTTCGCAGAGCAGGCTAAAGGTAAGAGATCTCATTAACGATGTAATTGCGCTTGTCTGGGCAAAGGCTGAGGCTGAAGGTATAACAATAAAAAAAGACTATGAGTATGACACCGAAATCAATGTTGATGCTGATCTTTTCAAATCATGTCTTTTGAACATTATTACTAATGCCTTTCAGTCTTTCGAAAATCTTCCGGAAAACAGGGAAAAGACAATAATAGTTAACGCATCTTCTGCGGGTGATAAGTTCATCCTGTCCGTAACCGATAATGGAGCGGGAATCTCGCCAGATAATATGCGGAGCGCATTTGAGCCTTTTTTTACAACAAAAGAGACAGGAATAGGCATAGGGCTTTCAATGACAAAAAGGGTTATAGAAGAGCATAGTGGAAATATAATATTGAAAAGCACACAAGGCTCAGGCACAGAAGTCAAAATAATATTGCCGGTAGATAACAATAGAGAGAATCTGTAAAAAATGCCCTCGATACTTATTATTGATGACGAAGTCAGGCAGCGGGAAATTATAAAAATCATCCTTGATGAAGAAGGATACGAAACATATACGGCACCATCCGCAGAAAAAGGACTGGAAGCAATTAACAGAATAAATCCCGATGCTATTATAACAGACCTCAAGATGTCAGGCATGAGCGGCATGGATCTTCTGGACGCCATTAACAAGACTTCTTCAAAGATAAAGCCGGCCGTAATCCTAATGACTGCTTATGGAACAATCACATCGGCAGTAGAGGCTATCAAAAAAGGAGCCTTTGACTATTTGACCAAACCGCTTGATAAAAACCTCATTCTCATTGCAGTCGCAAAGGCTGTGGAAAGAATAGCCCTGCTAAAAGAAAATCTAAGGCTTCAGGATGCATTATTTGAGAAATTCAACATGGAATGGATTGTAGGGAATTCTCCCGGAATGAAATCTACTATTGAAACAGCAAAAAGGGTTGCAGATGCCCCTATCACAGTTTTTATCTGCGGAGAAAGCGGTACAGGCAAAGAGCTTATTGCGAGGGCTATTCACTACAACAGCAATAGGAAAACCGGCCCATTTACAGCTATAAACTGCGCAGCAATACCCGAAAACCTTATAGAAAGCGAACTTTTCGGATATGAGCCGGGTGCATTTACAGGGGCAGTAAGCAGGAAGGCCGGTCTTATAGAATCATCCGAAAAGGGGACATTATTTTTTGATGAAATAGCCGAAATGCCGCCCCTGACACAGGTAAAGATTCTGAGGGTAATGCAGGACAAAGAAATACGGAGAGTCGGAGGCCGGGAAAGCATTAAGATTGATGTTCGTTTTATTGCAGCAACCAACAAGAATATTGAGAAAGAAGTCGCAGCCGGCAATTTCAGAGAAGACCTCTATTACCGGTTGAAAGTTGTAACCATAGAATTGCCGCCGCTCAGAGAAAGAAAAGAGGATATTTCAGCCCTTGCAGGTTTTTTTGTAAAAAAATATAGCAGGGAATTCGGCAAAAGGGTTGTAAGCATAAACAGTGAGGCGCTAAAAGCCCTTTTGGATTATCATTGGCCGGGCAATATTAGACAGCTTGAATCAGTTATTGAACGGGCCGTTTTGATGACGGATTCCGAAAATATAAGTATAGAGGATATAAAAGGCGAACTCCGGCTGAAGACCACGAAAAGTATTTATGATATGGAAATCCCTAACGAAGGAATTAATTTTGAGGAACTCGAAAAAAACATGATAAAAAAGGCATTGCTTAAATCAAACAATATAGCTGCAAAAGCTGCGCGGCTTTTAGGCATGAGTTATAAAACATTTTGCTATAGGCTCGAAAAATTCGGAATTCACCACAATTCCCCAAAAGGGGATTTGCCTCCCGAAATCGGGAATAACTAATCTCCTCCTCATATACATTAATATTGCATTTCATTGCACCTTTTTTTACTAACCTTTTGAAAAAACAAAATAATTTGACATTAGGCAAAGTTTTCCTCATAACTGGCACAACTATTGCTTCACAACTATTGCTTATTGTTAAGTATTCGGTTTAAGAATTTATAACAAAAAGAAGGTGATTTACCAATGAAGAAGTTTATGGCATTGACCCTTGCCCTTCTCTTTGCATTTGCGATGACAACAGTTTCTTTTGCACAGCCGCCTGCAGCAACCCCAAAGGCTGAAAAGGCAGCTCCTGTAAAGGCCGAGATTAAAGGCGCTATTACAAAAATAGAAGGCAAAAA
>DBNT01000106.1 GCA_002299835.1 Nitrospiraceae bacterium UBA665
AGGGGGAGGGAATGCTATTTACCTCCAGTCAAGGGGGAGGGAATACTATTTACCCACTCAATATAAGAAAGAGCCTAAAAAAATAACAATAGGGTTCACGGATTACGGTTCACGAAACACAATATTATCTTTTATTCCCTCTGTAATAAATATTTTACCATCTCTATCAACTATAATGCCGTCAAATCCTAATTTTTTGAGAACCTCCAGCCCTTTTTGCGGACCGAGTATAAAAATGCCGGTAGCAAAGGCATCGGCATATGCGGCTTTTTCTGCTATGACCGTAACACTCTGAGATTCATAAGCCGGATAGCCGGTTTTTGGATTTAGCAAATGATGATACCGTTTACCGTCTTTTATAAAGAATCTCACATAGTCTCCGGATGTGGATACAGCCGCATCCGAAAGGCTGACAACAGCCATGATTTCGTCTGAAAATCCCTCCTTGCCCCCCTTTTCTAAAGGGGGGGCAGGGGGATTAAATCTTGGATTTTGAATTCCAATTCTCCATGGCTGTCCATCAGGACTTGCCCCGAAGGTTTTTATATCCCCGGCAATGGCAACAATTCCTGATTTTATTCCATGTTTTTTTAATACTTCGGTAGCCCTGTCTGCAGCATAGCCTTTTATAATTCCGCCCAAGTTTATCTCAATGCCTTTCTTTTTAAGAAATACCGTAGATTCTTCTTTATTTAAGATGATATTTGTATAGCCTGTCAATTTAAGCTTTTCTTTAATTGAGGCTTCATCAGGCAAAACAGCATTATAAAAATCCCAAAGCGCTATAACCGGCCCCATTGTTATATCAAAAGCGCCTTTAGTATTTTCTGAAGCAAAAATGGCTTTGCTTATTATGTCAAAAGTTTCAGGAGATACTCTGACAGGTTTTATGCCGGCTTTTTTGTTAATAGCAGTTATTTCGCTTTTTTCGCAGTAATAATTCAAAAGATTTTCAAGCTTGTCAAGTTCTTTGAATGCCTCGTTTATAGCCTTTTTAGCTTTATGAGGAGATGATGAAGAGACTGTAATGGAAACTATGGTATACATTGAATCGCGGGTTTCCTTGTAAAGCCTTTCTTGAGAAGGGGTGCAGGAAGATAAGAAGATAAGAAGATAAGAAGATAAGAGGATAAGAAAACGAAAATATCGTTTGTCGTAATTTTGATTTTTAAAATTTCTGTTGTTTTTATTCATTTTTAATCCCTTAACCTCTCAACTTCTCAACTTCTTATCTTTTTCGCCAGATACCTTCCAGTAAGCGATTGTTTGTTTTTAGCCACCTCTTCAGGCGTGCCGGCAACAATAATTCTTCCGCCGCTGGTTCCTCCGCCCGGTCCGAGGTCAATTATATAATCCGCTGACTTTATTATATCAAGGTCATGCTCTATTACTATAACGGTGTTGCCCATATCAACTAATCTATTTATAACATTGAGAAGCCTCTGAATGTCAACAAAATGCAGTCCTGTTGTTGGCTCATCTAATATATAAAGTGTATTGCCGGTAGCTTTTTTGCCGAGTTCTTTTGAGAGTCTTATCCTCTGCGCTTCTCCTCCGGATAAGGTAGTTGCAGACTGTCCCAATTTTAAATATCCCATCCCCATATCCTCAAGTATATCAAGACGTTGTTTCAGGGGAGGAATTGAGCCGAAAAACTCAAGCGCTTCCGATATTGTCATTTCAAGTATAGCGGATATATTTTTTTCTTTGAAAAAAATATCAAGGGTCTCTTTGTTATATCTTTTACCTTTGCAAGCATCGCATGTCACATAAACATCCGGAAGAAAATGCATCTCTATTTTTTTAAGGCCGCCTCCCTGACATGTCTCGCATCTGCCGCCTGAAACATTAAAGCTGAACCTCGATGGCTTATACCCCCTTACCCTTGAATCAGGAAGTCTAAAGAAAAGATCCCTTATGAATGTAAAAATCCCCGTGTATGTAGCAGGGTTTGACCTCGGAGTCCTTCCTAAAGGAGACTGGTCAATGCATATTACCTTGTCTATTTTTTCAATGCCTTCTATTCGTTTAAATTTACCTGGTATGAGCCTGCTTTTATAAATGTGTTTTGCAAGCGCTTTATATAGGACTTCAAAAATCAATGTGCTTTTACCTGACCCTGAGACACCTGTAATACATACAAATACACCGAGCGGAATTCGGACATCAATATTTTTGAGGTTAAACTCCGATGCGCCGGTTATTTTCAAAAAGTCCCCCAGAAACTTCCTTTTTATAGGCACAGGTATCTGTGAGATTCCGCTGAGATAGGTTCCCGTAATTGAAGATTTGTTATTAACTATCTCAACAGGAGTTCCAGTTGCTGTAATCCATCCGCCGTTTTTGCCAGCTCCAGGTCCCATATCTATAACATAGTCTGAACTCATGATGGTTTCTTCGTCATGTTCTACAACGATTACAGTATTGCCTGCGTCTCTGATTATTCGGAGGCTTTGGAGCAGCCTTGAACAATCTGCCGGGTGCAGGCCGATGCTCGGCTCATCCAGTATATAAAGGACGCCCGAGAGGGAAGATCCTATTTGTGTTGCAAGCCTTATTCTCTGGGCCTCCCCGCCTGAAAGAGTAAGTGAAGGCCTGTCTAAAGTTAAATAACCGAGGCCGACCCTTGCGAGGAAAGAGAGTCTGTCTTTTATCTCTTTAAGAATCCTCGCAGAGATTATTTCTTCCCTCTCCGAAAGTTTCAGGGAATGGACAAATGCCGATGCATCATCTACAGACATATTGGAAAATTCACCTATGCTGATGCCCTGCAATTTTATGCTCAGGGCCTCTTTTTTTAACCTCATTCCGGCGCATGCCTTGCATGGGGACTTGCATGGGGTTAAATGGGTTAATTCATGCTCAAAGACTGCAGGCGCAATGCCAGAGGACGGAAGCCGTTTTTCAATTAGAAATTTAGGTAGAAATTTAGGCAGAAGTTCAGCATCTACATTATGAAGTTCTAATCCCAGTCCGTTACACTGCTGACAGGCTCCGTATTTACTGTTAAAAGAAAACAGCATGGGTTCAATCTCCGGATAACTGATGCCGCATTTAGGGCATGCAAGTGTTCTGCTGAAAAGAATATCCCTGTTTTCGTCAAGGAAATTGATTATAACCGTATCTGCATATTTCAGTGATGTGTCAATAGCCTGTTTAATCTGCCTTTCTATGGCCGGCTTTATAATAAACCTGTCTATCACTATTTCTATTGTATGTCTCTTCTGTTTCTTCAGCGATATATCTGTTGTTAAATCCATCATTTTGCCGTCAATCCGCGCCCTCACAAATCCGTCTATCCGCATCTGCTGGAGTTCTTTTTTGTATTCTCCCTTTCTCTCCCTGACAATTGGTGCGAGCACCTGTATTTTGGAGCCAACGGGCAAAGACAGCACAGACCTTATAATATTATGAAGGTCCTGTGTCGTGATTATAGAACCGCACCGGTAACAATAAGGAATGCCGATTTTTGTATAAAGCACCCTCATGTAGTCGTATATACCGGTAATGGTTCCTACAGTTGACCTCGGACTTCTGGTTATGGTTTTCTGGTCTATTGCTACAGAAGGAGATAGACCTTCAATATAGTCCACTTCTGGCTTCTGCATCTGCTCAAGAAACTGTCTTGCGTATAGAGAAAGGCTTTCTACATATCTTCTCTGTCCTTCTGCATAGATGGTGTCCATGGCAAGAGATGATTTTCCAGAACCGGATGGGCCCGTAATAACGGTTATTTTATCTCTTGGTATCTTTACATCTATATTTTTGAGGTTATGCTCTCTTGCGCCTTTTATGATTATATATTCCTGCATGACTCAATGATTTATGATATTTTGTTTAACTTTTAATATAACTGAAATGAAAAGATTCTTTCATCATCTCCGGGATACTCAAATCCAGATTTAGAAATTCTAAAAGTGTTCCCTCTCCCTTGACGGGAGAGACTCTCTTGATTCCCT
>DBNT01000072.1 GCA_002299835.1 Nitrospiraceae bacterium UBA665
CATTTATATGCCTGTATATTTGCTGAATGTAAACTACAATACTGAAGTTGCCCTTAAACGGTAGGACGGTTCGGCTTTAAGCCAAAGCACTCAATAATTGAGTGCTCGGTCGAGCACCAAAATTTGGTGCTCTGAGTATCGCCGCTTCCCTGATGACCCTGATATTCCCTTTTATATTGGACTCACAGTCATCCTTATCCCAACCACCAATGTCTTTGGCTTAAGAGACAGGGACAGAAAGAGTTTCATAAATCTTTTCTACCTCAGGGGAGAGTATTTTCTTCTCAGAGAGCTCGCCTATGACCTCTCAGTCTCATATGGCTTCTACCAGACTATCACTTACTCCTTGAGGGGCATGGATGTTCAGAACCATATCCTCTCTCTTAATTTCTCAAAAAGGGGAAACATAGGCCCAATACCCTATGACTTTAGGATTAATTACGCATACGATTATCTCCTCTCTGATTATCGCTATTTCCTCCAGAGGCATACAATAAGACCTTCCCTTATCTTTCAGAAAAGTCAGAAGCATCTTAGTCTATTTCAGTATGCCTTTCAGGTCAAGGAGTTCAGAGAAAAACCATTATTCCCCGAAGACAACAGAGATGCTGTAAACCATGAGGCAGGTTTTATCCATTTTCTGAGATTTGATGATGCAAAGCACTACATAAAGGCAGGCTATTTCTATGATAAGGAATTTGCACAGGGGGATAATTGGGATTATGAAGGGAATAAGTTTGTTACAGGCTTTCAATACACATTCCCGAAAGATATAAGACTCAATGTTGACTATGAATACAAGAGGATTCGCTATGAGAATATCAATATCTTCTTTGCAGAGAAGCGGAGGGATATAGACAGGGGTTTGATGACTGCCATTTCAAAAGACATCGGAAAAGGCTGGAGCGTTTCTCTGGAATACCTTCACAGGAGAAACTCATCCAATATAGCTTTGTATGACTATAAAAAGAATCTCTACTCAGTAGGGCTGAGTTGGAGATGGTAAGGGTTAAGAGGATTTAATGAGTTTCAGACACTCTTCTGCATTAATGACTTTGAATGGCAAATTTGAATGGCGGCTCAAAAAGTGCCTGTTTTCTGATACCAGCGCATCCGCCCCTGTCTAATCGGTGTATGCTGCAATCAAAGCATCGGCTTCTTTAAGCCCTTTTGCTTCATATTTTGCACCCGTTTCAAAAGGAATAAGGAAGTCTTCATCAATAATAGCGAAGACATTGATGAACCTAACAAAATTATGGAAATCCTTAGGAGTTAAGTTCGCCCTTACCTCTTCTACAATTGTTCGACATATAGAAACAGAATGTGCTGGAAAGTTGTCTATGAGAAATTCTAAAAGTGATTCACAGCTTTGTTTTCTGAAAAATCCTAAAGCAAAGATATACTCATTGGCATCAAGAACGAGCCGCAAGCTTTTTCTCCCAGAGTTCTTTTCTGATCTTACGCAAATGTTTAATAACCTCTTCTTCACTCATGCCGGCAAATGGGGAAGGTCTTTGGGATATGCTTTTACGCAGTTCATCCCACAATCTTTTGGCTTCTGTTTTTTTGTCAACCAATTTTACGCTCATAAGCATTACCTCTTGCTTCAAATATACCATAGTGGAGGATGGAGGTCAAATGGAGGGATTTTTGAATTTTGAGTTTGTAACCTTAAATCCGCCATCGGCTGAGAAAAGATAAACATAGAAAAGAATCTCTACTCAGCA
Organism: Nitrospiraceae bacterium UBA665; assembly: GCA_002299835.1. Taxonomy (GTDB): domain Bacteria; phylum Nitrospirota; class Thermodesulfovibrionia; order Thermodesulfovibrionales; family Dissulfurispiraceae; genus UBA665. The sequence goes on from DBNT01000072.1 coordinate 1,728, forward strand.
GGACTGAGTTGGAGATGGTAAAGGAGGGAAGGATATGTAGTAAATAACCTGCCAAGGGAAGGTTCTATTCTTGTTGTACCTAATATTGGGAAGTACGGTCATGTTGCAATCGTTACTAAAGCAGAAGAGACTGAAAAAGATGGAGTTTACACCCTGACAATCATGGATGCAAACTCCAAGGATGATTTTGGGAGCCATACAGTAGATGGCAAAATTGTTCCAGGGAGTACAGTTGATGAACGACAAATCACCTATGATATTAAAAAACAAGAAATTATTGATAAAGCATTTAGAGTCTCACGACAATCAAATATCGAATTTATTCACGAAGAAAAAGCTGATTATGATGCCAAGCGAGATGAAGCAATTAAATATGTAACTGATGTTTTCAAAAGACTTTTAGGAAGAGATATGAGTGATAAGGAAAAAGAGGAATATGCAGATAAACTAATGATGATGACTGTAACGACGCCACAACAATTAGAGGCTACTGTAAGAAAATTACCAGAATATGAACAAAGGATAGCAGAGCTGAGAAAAGAAATGGATAACTTCCGATTGGCCAGGCTATCCGGTTGGATCAACCAGGGATGTATCAGGAACATTAATAAAAACCGGCAATAGTATTACTATTATTGCTGGTGATCCTGCCAGACCAGGCAATGTCGTGAAGGGCAGTATTTCTGGAATGTCATTTTCAGCTATAGGCGGATTCCCGCCAGACCCTTTATACCCTTTATATGCACCCTGCCCAACCTGTGCGGCTGCGATTACTGTGAAAGGTACCTTCAGTCCCGATGGTAGAATCATAAGTGGAACATTTAATAAAATCGGCACAGGAGGTGAAGTATCTTATAAGTGATACTCTTGCTTCTATATGCTGTCCAAGAAAAACTTGTTTTGGACAAGTTTGGTTAAATGGTTAAAAAGACAACTTAACAAGAGAAATTTGCTTTTTCTTGCGGGAATTTTTTATTCTAATAGAAGAATAAACTTTTGGAGGTATAAAAGTGGTAACCATAACTGACACTGCTTTAGAAAAGGCAATCGCCATTTTAGCAGCCGAAGGCAAAGACAACTGGGGTCTTAGAATCTATAGTGCAGGAGGAGGTTGTTGCGGCCCTTCTTACGGTCTTGATATAGAAGAAAGGCCTCTGTCTGACGACGAGGTTATTGAGAAAAATGGCCTCAGGGTATTTGTTGATAAAAACACCCTTGCTGGTTTAAACGGAATGAAACTCGACTATTATGATGATGGAGAAAGAGCCGGTTTTGTACTCAGTGGCGGATCTGGTCCATCTGGTTCGGCCTGCGGTTCAGGCTGCAGTTGCTGATGGCAAAAAAAGGGGATCATTGTCCCCCCTTTTGAAAACCCCTTAATAGAATTTTATAAATAAATACGGTAATGTTTCCAATTCACAGAAGCAGGAGACTGAGGAAAAATGAAATCATCAGAAAAATGGTTAGGCAGACAACTCTGTCAACTGATGATTTTATTTATCCCCTCTTTGTGACTCACGGCAGAGGCATAAAAAAGGAAATATCCTCTATGCCGGGCTGCTATCAGGAATCGATAGATGAGGTTGTAAAAAACGCAAAGGAAGTTTACTCTCTCGGCATACCTGCAATAATACTCTTCGGCATACCAGAACATAAAGACGAAGCAGGTTCCGGTGCCTATGACGACAATGGAGTTGTCCAGAATGCAATTAAAGCCATTAAAGACGCTGTCCCTGACCTTTATATAATCACCGATGCATGCCTGTGCGAATATACAAGCCATGGGCACTGCGGCATTATAGAAAAAGGAGATGTAGACAACGATAAAACACTTGCTGTTCTCACCATGGAAGCTGTATCGCATGCAAAAGCTGGCGTTGACATGGTTGCGCCTTCAGATATGATGGACGGAAGGGTAGCCGCAATAAGGTTTGCCCTCGATAAAGAAGGATTTGATAAAATACCTATAATGTCATATGCTGCAAAATACGCATCTGCATTTTACGGTCCGTTTAGGGATGCAGCAGAATCAACGCCCATGTTTGGCGACAGACGCTCTTACCAGATGGACCCTGCTAACAGGCGTGAGGCATTAAAGGAAGTAGCCTTTGATATAGAAGAAGGCGCAGATATTGTCATGGTCAAGCCTGCTCTTTCATACCTTGATATAATCTCTGATGTGAGAAACACATTCGCCGTGCCTGTAGCCGCATACAATGTGAGCGGAGAATATTCGCTTGTAAAAGCAGGGGAGCAGCTCGGCTGGATTGACGGCACAAAGGTCATGATGGAAATGCTGACATCAATAAAGCGGGCAGGAGCGGATATTATTGTCACATACTTTGCTAAAGACGCGGCAAAAATTTTAAATAAATAAACACAGGGCATTAAAAGCCTTCTTTATCCTCATCCTCACCAACCTTCACCTCTTTTTCTGCGAGTCTTTCAAAAAGTGCGGGAATTCCTTCTATGTCCTTTATATCCTTCTGGCAGAGTATTTTTATTATTTCTCTAAATGGGGAGAATTCTTCCCACATTCCTTTTAAATGTCTTGATACATTCTTATGAAGATTTTCGCCCTTCTTGTCCCAATCAGTAAGGAGAATTATTTTGCTAAATCTTTGGGCAATATCTTCACAAAACTCATACATCCCTTTGCCCGCATGAATAGCAATTATGTCGCCTATGAGTCCTATTTTTCTTAATGCCATTGCATCCCTTTTGCCTTCAACAATAATAGGAGCCCGTTTGTTAATCTCGTAGAGCACTTCAAAGACCTCTTTCAACCTCTCTACCCTTTCAAAATCATTCATACTGTGTTTATTTATTCCACTGCCACAAATGTTTCTGTGCGGTTTATGCCTTTAATTTTCCGTATCTTTTTCAATATCTTGCTGAATATGTCTGATGTGTCTTCAGCCTCCAGCGCAGCAATTATGTCGTAGTGGCCAGTGACAATATCAGCGTTAACCACTCCTTTAATACCTCTTAAGGTGTCTCTTATTGAGACCTCTTTGCCAGGCAATACATTGACAAACAAATAAACACGAGCCATAAATTCCTCCTACAGTTTTTAATTATTCAAACAGTGCTTTTACAAAATCTTCAGGATTGAAGTCCTTTAGGTCATCAATGCCCTCTCCTATTCCTATGAGCCTGACAGGTATGCCAATCTCTTTTTTTATGGCAAAGATAATGCCGCCCTTTGCTGTGCCGTCCAGCTTTGTGAGGGCTATTCCAGTAATGCCTACAGCCTCACTGAATATCATAGCCTGTCTGATAGCATTCTGTCCGGTGGTTGCATCCACTACAAGTAATATTTCCTGAGGCGCATCCGGAATAGATTTTTTGATAACCCTGGTAATTTTTTTTAGTTCTTCCATAAGAGAACTTTTAGTATGCAATCTTCCAGCAGTGTCAATAATAACTACATCAACTCCCCGCGCCTTTGCAGCCTCTACAGCATCAAATGCTACAGCAGCAGGGTCAGAACCGCTCTGGTGTTTAATTAAATCTGCACCTGTGCGGTTTGCCCATATTTGAAGTTGTTCTATTGCAGCTGCCCTGAATGTGTCGGCCGCTGCTAAAATAACTGAATTCCCTTCGGATATAAACCTTGATGCAAGCTTGCCTATGGTTGTTGTCTTGCCTACTCCGTTAACTCCGACAGTGAGGATAACAAACGGCCTTTCGCCAAAAGTAACAAGAGGTTGAAGCTTGCCAAGCAATCCTGTCATCTCTGTTTTCAGAAATGAGTTAACCTCCTCAGCGCTTTTTATGCTGCCCGCCCGCACCTTTTGTCTTAGTGAGTTTATTATTTCTGTAGACGCTTTGGCGCCAATGTCGGAGGTGATAAGGACTTCTTCGATTTCCTCTATTGTGGAGTCGTCAACTACCTTGTTAAGCAGAATAGATTCTACTCTTTCAACAAAGTTCTTCCGTGTTTTAGCAAGTCCTGCTTTTAGCTTGTCAAATAATCCCATTTATAAAATTCAAAATTACAAATTCAATATTCAAAATTATCTTATGCGATAGACTGAAGGCTACAGAGTGAAAACTTTCCTATAGCCTATAGCCTATGCCTAAGTCTAAATTAGCCTTTAGCCTGATTTTAGTGCCTTAAGGTAACGGCAAGGGAATTTCTTTCTCTTGTTACATGAAACTTAGAGGGTTTCAACTGTTGAATTCTTATTAAGACCGTCTCCTTTTCTTTTTGGTCTTCTTCAACTATGACCTTGCCAACAAAGGATGAGTCAACAAATTTAACCGGCTGTTGGATTTTGCTTGTTACTGGCCGTACTTTTAGAACAATCCAGTTTTTCCCATCAATGGTTTCTGTGAAGGCATCATATTTTATAGCCTCATTAAAATTCGGGATATGTATTGATACAGTTGACCTTGCTCTGGGTTCTGCTATAGATACATTTGTAATCTCTAAAGCTTTTTCTATCGGTTCTAATTTTGCATCTTCTCTATCTGCTCGTTTTCTTACACCTTTTCGTATAATAGGAGCCTTAACCGGCGGAGGAGCAGGTTTCTCTATAACTGGCCGCACAACTGGTTTAGCAGGTGAAGCTATGATTGTAAAGGCTTCTGATCTATTATACTGCACTTCTACAACAGCAGTGCCGTTTATAAATTCAGAAGCAGGGATTCTATTTGGCATAAGTGAGCCAGTTCCTGTTACAGACAGATGGACATCAGGCCCTAATACATTATAATTTCTAAATACGCGTCCAAGCTGATTATAAGCGGTAATCTTTATTTTGAATTTTTGTCCTGCAACAGCCGACTCTGGCGTTGTTATCTCATATCTTGATACAGTAGGAGTAGCAAGATGTATAACTTCGCTTTCCCCTCTCTGCTTTCTGCCGATTTCTGTAATAATAAGAGATATTTCTTCTGCGGCGTCATATCTGACATTAATGCTAGCCTGTCCGTCTATAAATGCATAAGCAGGCAGGGTTGAAGGAAATGGTTTTAGTCTTCCTGTTGATGTAATTGTAATCCCATTGCCTGTTGATGCATAGTGAGATACAACATTGTCAAAACGATCAAGTGCAACTACAGATACCTCAAAAGGCTCACCTGCTATTACCTCTTCTTTAGGTGTAAAAACTGCAAACGAATGCACTGCACCGCTAATTACCCTGACTTTATTGCTTATACCAGAAATTCCGACTACCAGATCCCTCACTTCTATGACTGCCACGCCGGCTTTTTGCGAGACAAGAGTTACAATGTTCACCCCCTTTTTGAAGTCAGGCATTAAAGGCATGTCAATCTTAGGATCAGCATCTCCTTTGAATATAAAATTAAGGTTTTTACCGTAAATAGGTTCTAAAACGGTATTGCCAAAGACATCTTTTGCTGTTATTCTGATATTGAATATTTCACCTGCATAGACAATGCTCGGCCCTTCTACAGAAAAAGAATAAGGCCTATCTGGAACTATCCTAATATTTTTTGAAAGCACTGGAATGGGCACTCCTTTTTCCCGTATAAAGAGGGTTATGACTTCCGAGGTTCTGTTTGTTATTGAGAAGGTAAAAGTTCCGTCTATAAAATTCGATGCTCTGAAAGCATGGGGGGTTACAGTGGCAGAACCTGACACGGATATGGTAAACTCTCTTTCTATTTTATTAAAATCTCTTATAATATTGTTAAACGAGTCAACTGCCCTCAGCCTTATTAACGCTTCCTGTCCAGCAACTATTCTTTCTGGAGCTGATATATCAAAGCGGTCAAACCTTCCTGGCTTGATTGTAATTTCGGCTGCCTGTATAAATGATGGGGCTGCTGTCATCATAGCTACAATAGCTATAAACAACTGCACCACAACTTGCGCTCTTAATTTTTTTCTTACCATAATAAACCCCCTATGAAAGAATAATTTTATATTATGCCCTAAAGCCCATTAACTAAAAAAGTATACCATAAAAACCTGAAAATATATATCTAACACGTCTACCCAAATCCCGATTTAGAAATTCTAAAACCGTTCCCTCTCCCTTGACGGGAGAG
>DBNT01000136.1 GCA_002299835.1 Nitrospiraceae bacterium UBA665
TACCCGACCTGCATTTTAAGAGCAAGGATCGCTTAACTTATGTAAAATGGTAGTTTTATGAAAGCAAGAGCGCATCTATACATAAGCGGTAGGGTTCAGGGAGTGTATTATAGGGCGTTCACTCAGGAAGTTGCAATATCACTCGGTTTAAATGGATGGGTAAGAAATCTTCATGATGGCAGGGTAGAGGCAGTGCTTGAGGGAGAAAAGAGTCTTATACAAAAGGCTGTGGAAAAATGCCGGCAGGGCCCGCCCTATTCAAATGTTTCTGATATAGATATTTCATGGGACGAAAAACCAGAAGGGATCATAGGCTTTAATATCAAATACTAATCTATAAAACAATTTTCAGCAGCAAGTGATTGATACCATAAAAAATAAAATACTAAATAATGGCTTACTGACAAAAGATGAGGCTTATGACCTTGTTAAGATTATTCAGAATTATGTCAGCAGCATACCGGGCTCATGCGGGCTTCAGCCTTTATTCTCCCTTTTTTGTGCTGCAAGCGAGATAAGCGAAAAGTTCAGAAATAATACTATTGACCTGTGTGCCATAATAAACGCAAAATCAGGGGCATGCCCTGAAGACTGCTCGTATTGCGCACAGTCTTCTAAAAGCAAAGCCGATGTCTTTGTCTATCCACTCCTCAGCAAAGATGTCATACTTGAAAAAGCAAAAGAGGCAAAGGATAGAGGGGTTAAGAGATTTTGCATAGTAACAAGCGGAAGAAAAATAACCAGCAAAGAAATCGGTGAAATAGCGTTAATGATTGAAGGCATCAGAAATATTGGTCTTCTTCCATGCGCTACATTAGGACTCTTAAGCAAAGATGAACTATATTTTTTAAAAGAAAACGGCCTTATGCGATACCATCATAATCTTGAGACATCTGAAAGATTTTTCCCTGAAATATGCAGAACTCATACTTATTACGATAAATTAAAAACCATAGAGGCTGCACAGTCAGTCGGCCTTTCTGTGTGTTCTGGCGGTATATTTGGCATGGGCGAGACATGGCAAGACAGGATAGAAATGGCATTTGCCCTTAGAGATCTCAATGTAGATTCATCGCCTATAAACTTTCTTATTCCGGTTAAAGGAACTTTGTTAGGCAATTTGGATGTTCTTCATCCCTTTGAGGCGCTCGGCATAATCAGCCTTTACAGATTTGCCCTCCCTGAAAAAGAGATAAGGGTTTGCGGCGGTAGAATTCAGATATTAAAAGATTTGCACTCTTTCATATTCATAGCAGGCGCTGATTCTCTGCTTACAGGAAACTACCTGACAATAACAGGTAGGTCTTATATTGATGACATAAGACTTATTGAAAATCATGGCTTAAAGATTGTTTGAAAACATATCTGTTTTTAAGAGGAATCATGTGGAATATACGAATGAGGGCATCAAAGACGGCCAAAAGTCAGAAGTCAGAAGTCAGAAGTCAGAAATTAGAAGCCAGAGAAATTCACATTTCTGGCGCAGAGGGTATATATGAAGATCCTGAAATTTTAAAGATAGTCAAAGGATATGCTGAAAGGGCATTAAATCATCCGAGGGGCAGGCCTGATAGCATTGTAATAACAGTTGAAAGGATAAAACAAAGGCCTAAAAAAGCCCTTCTTTTGCCTATAGCCACACTGAAATGCGATTGTCAGGACAAGGCAAAAGAGATTATATTTCAAACACTAACAAGCATTGGCATTTCAAAAAAAGCTATCACGGCTGCCTTTAAAATCTTGACATCTTCAAAAACTATGCGGGGCGCATCATTGATTACAGAAAAATCAAGCATTGGGGCAGAGCCAGATAAAAAAAGAGGAATAAGGGCATCAAGGCTTGGAATAGAAAAGTCTGCGCTAAAGATGTTATCGTTAATACTTTCAAAAATGAAAATCAATACTACAACTGTTAAGGAGGCTTTAGTGCTTGCTTCAAAAGTAGCATCCCATCCAGATGTAATGGCAGAAATTTGCATTTCAGATGATCCCGATTACACTACTGGCTATATTGCATCTAAGCATTTCGGATATTTAAGGATACCGAATATTAAAAAATACGGCGAACTATACGGCGGAAGGGTATTTTTTATAAAAGAGAGTGCTAATATTGAAAAGATAATTAATTATCTTGAGAAAACACCAGTAATTTTACGGTATAATTAATGCTTACAGTTATTATGTTCCTGTATTATCTATCAATACAAAGACAGGGATGATACCTTGTAATAGGTGATTTTTGCATTATGAAAAGCAATCTTTAGATATAATAGAATTAAAAATTGAGGTGACATATATGAATCTAAAAGCAACTATCGAATTTTGGAAAAAAGGCAAATGGTGCATAGCTAAAATACCAGAACTTGATTTTACTGCACAGGGAAGAAGCATTGAAGAGGCAAAAAAGAATCTGATAGAGGTTATCAATATCCAGTTCGCTGAAATGAAAGAAATGGGAACGTTTGATGACTATCTTGCTGAATGCGGATTTGTAATCAAAGATGAAAATATAGAACCAGAGAATGAAATGATCGGCTTTGAAAAACAGGTTTTACAGGTTGCGTAATGCCGAGAATCTTTCCGACCGACTGGAAAGCCCAGTTAAAGATTTTTGAATTATATGGTTGTAAATACAAGCGCAAAGAGGGTTCTCATCATGTTTTAAACTGTCCTGGCGCAAAGCGGGCCGTAGTTATTCCCGAATACGACGAGACCGATGTAGAAATCATTAAAAATAATATGAGAACAGTTAATATGAGTAGGGAGGAGTATTTTGAACTATTGAAAAAGGTTTGACCTATGTGCTGAAATCAAAGAAATTCTTGACAAACACAGAGATGAGTTGAGCGATAAATATAAAATTACCGAAATGACCAAAAACATAGTTCTCATAGGCAATCCCATTGCAGGCGGAGGCGCTTTAAAAAAAATCAAAAAGGCAGTAAATATCCTTAAAAACAGAGGGTATGATGTCAATTTAATGCTTACTGCAAAAAAGGGTGATGCTGAGGCATTTGCAAAACAAATCAGTTCAGAATCCCCCCTCCCCCCCTTTAGTAAAGGGGGGGAGGGGGGGATTTTAGTGATTGCAGCAGGCGGCGACGGCACATACAATGAAGTTGCAAACGGACTTGTATATTCCAATATTCCGATGGCAATACTGCCTATGGGAACTACATCTGTGCTTGCAAAGGAATTAAAAATCCCTAAGAATATCAACAAAGCAATTGATACTGCTTTAAATGGAAAAATAACAAAAGTGCATCTCGGCAGAATTACATATACAGAAAACAGGAGTCAAGAGTCAGAAATTAGAAACCGTCATTTTTTTTTAATGGCAGGAATTGGTTTTGATGGTGAGGCTGTATATGGAGTGAATAAAAAAATTAAAAAATATACTGGAAAAGGCGCTTATATTTTAAGTGGAATTAAAGCCCTTATAAAATACAACCCCTTGCCGATAACATTAATAAATAAAGAGCCAGAAACTAACGGGCAAAAAATTACTACTTATGCAGCAATAATCGGCAAGGCAGCACGTTACGGCGGAAATTTTAAGATTACTCCTAATGCGTCATTAACAGAGCCCTTTTTTTATGTGTTTGCAATACATAAAAAAGGCAGGCTTAATATGCTTAAATATATGTCTGCAATAGCAACATGCTGTCATTTAAGGCTTAAAGATATAAGTTATTTTAAAACTTCAAAAATCAGGATAGAAGGAAATGCCCATATCCAGATTGACGGCGACTATGTTGGCAAAACACCGACAGAAATAAATATATCAAAAGACGCTTTAATGTTGATAGTGCCTAACTAAGCCTGCTCTGCTTGATTACGGATTAAGGTCTTATCTTTTGTGTCTAATGTCTTACATTTTTCATTTTCTTATAATCAACCACTTTGGTGATTTGAAACGAACAATTCTCCAGTAAAGCCAGACATATATAAAAATGAACACAAAAACAAAGAAGGCAAGTATTTCAGTATGTCTCCAGAAAAGCACAGCAGGGATGGCGCTTATTAACGACAATGCCCATAGATAAGGAGATACCATGGAGTTTCTGATCGTGATATGCCTTGCCTCTTTAGAGTCGAACATCCATTTGACAATCCGTTTGTACACCAACATATGAAGGTGCACGCCATCAGGCAAACCGGGAGACATGCCTCTTAAAAACTTTTTACGATAAATAGAAAAGAATGTCTCCCACACAGGGTATATTACAAGTAAAAAAGGAAACCATGGCGAAACCTCAGGATGTCTGTTGACTAAAAGCACTGAATTACAGGCTATCATAAACCCGAGCAAATACGCCCCCCCATCGCCTGCAAATATCAACCCCCGCGGATAATTCCATATTAAAAAACCTGCAACTGCGCCTGCCATAACAACATTTATCCTCAAAAGCAAAAAATCACCAACCATAAAAGAAACATACCCTAAGGATGCAAATATCATAAAAGCGATCATCCCGGAGAGTCCATTATATCCGTCTATAATGTTTATTGCATGGGCGATGCCGCCTACGGCTATCAGGGTAAAGACAAAAGAAAATACAGCAAAAGCAAGAAGGCCATCAATAAAAGGTATGTCAAGCCTTGTTAGCCGGGCATCAAGCAAAAAATATCCTACAGCAGCAGCCAAAAAAGTCAAAATAAGGCGCTGCAATACCCCGACCTTTCCTGTAATGTCTTCGGCAAGCCCGCCTGCAAAGGCAGGAATAGCAGAAAGCACAAGGAAACCGGCAAAAGAAGGCTCAACTCCCTTTGTAAGCAGAATGAAAACGCCGGCCAGAAATCCAGCAAAAATACCTACTCCGCCAATCCTCGACGTTGGCCGCGCATGGAACTTCTGCGGTCCGCTCTTAACAGCATCAATGCCAAAGCTTCTGCCTTTATAGTTATAGCGAATAACTATCAGGGAGATGATGGTTGAAACAGCAAAAGAAATTAAAAGGACAACAACTATCTTTGCACCTCCTCAAAATTAAGTATATCCATATATTCCCATTCTCTCCATGCCATTACATATATCTTGTTTTTGCTTGCATGCTGAATTATATTGTCTGAAAAAGTAATGCCTCCAAATATTACTATAAGTTCCTTGCCTTTATGCTCGGGGAAAAATTCAAAAAATTTCTCCTTTTTCTCTGCAATCTCATCTACATAGTTTATGCGCGGGGTTGACCTCACCTCTACCATAAAGACTTTATCATCACAGCCTGCTATAGCATCTATTTCATAATCCTCTACATTTTTTCTTCTAAACTGTCTCTGCCCTTCCATGGTAACATCGCATTTGAAGTATTTTTCAAGCACAGGTCTTAATGCAGGCGCTATTAAGTCCTCTACTATCGTTCCCATTTTCTTTGAGATGTTGCTCCATTCCTTTCTCCATTTCCTCCATTCCTCATCCTGCTGCTTCTTAAAACCCTTCATCTCATCCTTAAATTCCTTCATCTCATCCTTGAATTCCTTCATCTCTCTTTCGAGCCTCCTTAATGCAACATCGGTATGAACAATAAATCGTCCTAAAATACTTTCAAGGGTATCAATTCTCTCTTCTAATATAGCCATATTTCACCTCCAATAGGTCTTTGACCCCATTAGAAAACTGTTTTCTAACGAGTTTCAAGCTCCGTCCAATTTTCTAACGGGGTTGACTAATTTTATCATAAAATGCCTTGAACTTCTCTTTCAACCCTTTCTATATCTGCTTCTACCATTATCTTCACCAACTCTTCAAATTTAATTTTAGGTTGCCATCCAAAATGGTGACTCATGATTGAATAGAATTCCAGAACATGCAAACATATTATATGATTCCCTGTAATTTACAGTCATCCAGCGTCCGAAGAGTTTAGCTGCTCCATATGGGATCCTTGTGCCAGAATTAAGATGAACCAGTCCCCAATTTTCTCTCCCACTCCCAGGCTGTTTTTACAATGTATTCAAGGTTATTATACCGGGGGATCCAGTTCAATCTCTGTTTAATCTTCGAACTGTCGGCAACCAATGCAGGCGGGTCGCCCCGTCTTCTCACTGTTTCTTCAACTTTAAAGTCTATTCCTGTTGCCCTTTTTGCGGCATTGACAACCTCTCTCACAGAATACCCATGTCCGTATCCACAGTTGAAGACTTCACTCTCTCCATTTTCCAATAGATGTCTAAGGGCAAGCAAATGCGCATCTGCAAGGTCGTCAACATGGATATAATCCCTTATGCATGTGCCGTCTGGTGTTTGATAGTCAGTGCCGAATATCTGTAATTTCTTAAATTCTCCTTTGGCTGTCTTTAATGCCCTCGTTATAAGATGGGTAGATTCTTTATACGCCTGCCCTATCCTGCCTTGAGAATCAGCGCCTGCAACATTGAAATATCTGAGGGACACGTACCGAAAGTTTTGATTAGCTGCGGCAAGATCACGCAGCACATATTCGGTCATCATCTTTGACATGCCATAAGGGTTAATAGGCATCAATGGAGACTCCTCGCTCACTGGAACTGGTTCTGCAATGCCATATACCGCTGCAGTGGATGAAAAAATGAAATTGCGCACCTTTCCTTCTATGGCAGCTTCAATAAGATTCAATGAGTTGGCGGTATTGTTTCTGTAATACTTCAGGGGATCCCTGACACTTTCTGGAACTATAATATGGGCAGCAAAGTGCATAATTGCATCGGGGCGGAACTCATTAATTGTTTTCTTTATGGCTCCCCTGTCCTCAATATCAGCGATAATCATGTCCCCATACAAAACAGCCCATCGGTTTCCAGATGAGAGATTGTCGAGCGTCAAAACTTCATAACCTTGCTCTCCCAACGTTCTAACCATATGACTTCCAATATATCCGGCGCCGCCTGTGACGAAGATTCTAACTTTTTTCAACGCGTCCCCTTCCCCCACTTATGTCAAGACCTGACACTTTTACCTTGCGTTTTGATATCAAGCCTGCAAGTTGGAAATCACTAAATACCCCTGTCCAGTTTTTTGGGAGTATTATACCTTTTCTGCTCCTTGTAAAGACGCTATCTAGAGCTTGCGTTTAAAATTGTTATTCCAACAATTTTATTACCATCTTTTCTGATTAAGATATCATCAGCTTCAATAGTCTTTTTAGCCCTTTGAGGCTTTCTGAAACTTAAATACAAGACATCGGCTTCTTTGTCATAATCAATCCAGATATGTTCTGCAGGAAGTTTGATTATGTCTGATGATAATCCTAAACAAGTTTTAACTATCTCGTCCCCCTTTAGTCTCGTTGCCATATCGCCTCTCCTTTCGGTTTCTTATCTAAGAAATATGCTGTTATAACAAAACCATCTGCTTTTGTTATGTCTCTATAAACAACCACTAACCATTTATCTTTTCCCATATTTTTAGCAGCCTTCAAAGTCTTTATTCCCCTTCATAATAAACTCAGGGTTTTCAACCGTGTCTAATACTTCGAAAAAATAACTTGCTAAGTCATCATGGTTTTCAATAATATGATACCATCTCTCATGTGTTAATCGTATTGGTACACCGTTAACTGAATACCCTATATTCATTTTTAGCCCTTTCTGTTATCTAAAAATAGAACCGTCCCATTTTCTTTTCTCCCCTATAATGCCCTTTAAACCACTCATATGTCTGTGCGATTCCTTTAGTTTTTTACATGACTTTTTGCTAATCAAATTCAGCTATTTGTTTCACTTTCAAAAGTTTTCTCTATTAGTTTAAGAACCTTATATACATCCATCTTTTCGGATGGAGAAACTGTCTGGTCATTTAAATGGACATGAAATGGAAAAGATTCTATGTCTTTATGGTGCGGACAATTATCCCACCGTCTTTTTAAGATGCCATATTCATCCTGCCAGTGGTATCTATAGTCAATCACTTCAACAGATGTTTCCCTTTTCTGACAGTACAGGCTTATTTCAAGAAGGTCATTGTTTGTGAGTTTAGCCTTTAGTCTAATATAACCATCTGTGCTGGTTAATTTCTTTTTATTTACTTCAAAAGTCTCAATACAAGGATTTTCATTAAGAGAAAGGATAATATCTTCAAGATAGGTTTCGATCATTCAGATTTCAAAATACTCAGTCTTTCAGAAGATCTCAGATACATACGATATAATGAAGACCATTCAAAGAAATCAGCACTGTCGCCCAATTCTCCTGCGGAGTATTTATTGAAAAAAACCTCTGAACTCATATGAAATCGATCTTCAAAAGCCTTAAGCTCTGCTTTTAGTTCTTCCAATTCTTGAGTTGTCTTTGTAATTTCATAAGAGATGATTTTTGAAATAGCTTTCTGCAAGTATTCATCACCCAGGTTTTTTTCAAAGATTTCTTCTAACCCTTTGATATTCAAAGTCTTCATAGTAAATTATACCATCTTTTGCAGCATATTCAAGTTGTTCTTTATCAGAATTTACCATTATTACCTGCTTGCTGTGTTGTAACTACATCAACACCTCGGGTCAACAGATCCCGCGCAAAAGAAAATGGAACATCTTCATCAAGGCTTGCCGCCACCTACATCCTTTCTATAGTCTATATATGGATGAATAACTTCTAATGGCATACTTACCCCCAAAATAATTTTGTTACAACTTAAAGCCCGAAAATCCAAGATTAGCAAACTTTCTAACATATTTTACCTCAAGCTATAGAGCTTTTCCAATTACTCCATCTTTCCGCAAGAGCTGTGAATGTCAAGTTTCATGGGTTTACCTTGAATTTCCACTAGTATTTGCCCCCTCACCTTTCCATGTAATTTTGAATCCTGCTAATTCAAAAGCCCTTTCCACAAACTCTTTTATTGGGATTCAGGTTAAAGAGAACCGTCCCCTTTAGTTTCCTTTAGTTTCAGGAAGTTAGGCATCTTCACATATGGAAATATATGACGATAAGGATGTTCTTCCATAGGTGTCTTTAGACCTTATCCCTATCCCTTGCACCATATTATGTGATGAGCCTTATTTTGCAATGCCTCAACAGTAACGGGAGAGATATGAATATCTGCTATAAATTTTAATTTCATATCCCTCATTATGCAAAAGCCGGAGCAGGTCGATGGTATTCTCCGGCAAGCCATGCTGCATATTCAATAGTCTGGAGAATATCTTCTATACGATCAAATATTTTAGCAAATATTTTAGCCATGTCAAGCCCTCCCTTAGAGGTATTATATCACTCCGCACTTCCATTTGCATAAAGACAGCATTCCTTCTTTGCCTCCCTACATCCTCGCATCAAGCGTATTTTGACTCTCTGCTTATCTCTTAAGCGGCAAAAATATAACCTGATCTTTTATTTCTTCAATCTCACCAAATTTTGCTAAAAATTCGAGATCCTTAACACATGTGCCTATTAAGACCCTTAAATGATGTGCATAGATTACTCCATAAAATACCTGACCTGCACACTGCCGCTTCATCGCCTCGCTCAAAAGATCATCATCATGAGAAAATAATGCCCTCTGTAGATGCACCGCCCTGTCTAATAATTCGGGATCAGATTTGCCTGAAAAATTATCTTCTTGAACGGTTAAAATGTCAATTCCCCTTAGCCGCAATCCGATTGTAATTGCCTTTGGGACATGCTCATCCATATATAAGGGAATCATTAAATCAGACCTTTAGATTTCAGTCTTTCTATCAGATGGGATTCTCTAATTTCTTTCTCAAGGCAGATACTTCGTTCCAAACGTTTTTCAATATCTCTTTCGAGTTCAGCCTGATGGTCAGCATAATAAGCAAGTGCAGAGTATACCTGGCCAAGGGTAAGATATGGGTGCTGAAAATATAGTTCCTCAGGACTCCAGCCATGTGCCAACTTTTCTGCGATAAGTTCAACTACCTTCATAGTTGTTCCAGCAATAACTGGAGTGCCTTTTTCATCTAATACAATATGTTCGTAGGAAGTCTGTACCGAAGACATAATAAAATACCTCGCTTTTAATAGTTATTTTAAGAATGGCAGGTATAATAAGTCAATCTGACGAATTGCCTC
>DBNT01000149.1:0-26061 GCA_002299835.1 Nitrospiraceae bacterium UBA665
ACGGAAAAGAAGTATTTAATGCCTCTAAAATTTATACACCACAGTCTCCGGCCTATGGCAGAGGCGATAGAAAAGTTTTCCATCCAATGAGAAAGTCAGGAATGATTGCTGATACGAGTCTTCAGCCTGGAAGGCCGGTAGAAGAAAGATTTGAAATAAAATTCCCATTTGAGGAAAAAGACGGCAAGATAATACCAGAGAGCATTGTAAGAGAGATGAATATAACCGTACGGCTATGGCATCTCCCTGCTGGAGGCAATCACAGAGATGATAAGGCAACCCCTGTTGGAAGGGGCAAATTCCTATTTCATGAAACTACAGAGACAGTTACAGTAAGGCCTTAGGAATTCAGCTATAAGTTATGCCGGGGCGATGTCCAACCTATTTTGTGGGCTGGACATCGCCTTTAAATTCTGAAAATGGCTTACCTCACTTTATGATCAAACTTAAATGATAATCTAAATTCAGCTTTTCTCTATTGTCCATCCCTAAATATTTCTATCCTAAATTTTAAATTTGACATTGCTTTATAGCTAAAAGTAAAATCTTCTGCGTTAAGAAAATGTAATGACTTGTTAAGTAAATGTAAATTTATAGGATAAGAGAGGTGATGCCTACAGTTATTTGCAATATATTTCTATTTAGCTAACAATTCAACAAAAAGGAGGACTTATGCGGTTGAAATTGATTTTGTTCTTGTTTTTCATTGCATTGCCTTTAGCTGTATTTGCAATGCAAGGCGGAGAAAGAAAAAAGGCAAATACTATTGATGAACTTGTCAAAATGTACGATATAAGCTCGTGCAAGGTATGTCATAGGGATATTTATGAGCAATGGGAAAGGTCGCTCCATGCAAGGTCAATTTACGGCCCGGAAACAACAGGCAGGACAGCGGCAACATTTTGGACAACTATAACACACGGACTGATGGAGTGGGAACACTCTGGAGTCAAAAAACCTGAAGATGTAAGAATAGAGCATTTGATGCCCTGCGCAAGGTGTCATCTCCCCCAGCTTGAAGATGCTACCGATGCTGTTGCTCAGGAGATTGTAAGAAACATTTATGCCCTTGTTAAGGAGGGAGACGAAAATGCAGCAAAAACACTGCAAAAACTAAATATAAATTGCTTAATATGCCATAATAGAAACGCAGTAATTCACAAATGGGTAGATGGTGAGCCAGAGCCTAATGTTATTTACGGCACAAAAAAAGGCGCACATCCTGATGCCATGTTTACTGCTATGAAACCGAGTCCGATAATGGGGGAGGCAATCCTCTGCGGGCAGTGTCATGGACTAGGACCTATGTTTGAATTTGATAATCCTACGCAGTGTGCTACGCTTTACGGAAGCTACCTGTGGTCTTATGTTGCCAAAGGAGGCAGTAAGACTTGTCAGCAATGCCATATGCACAAAAGTGGACTCGGACACAATATGCAAAGCTACAGATCTCCTGAAATGGCAAAGATGGCTTTAGATTTTAATGTTGAAGCCATTGCCTATTACTGGAGAGACGGCACCAGGGTAATACCTCAGGCAACTGTTGAGGTGAAAATGAAAAATAAGGCCGGTCATGTAATTCCTGACGGCTGACCCACTCCAAATAGACTGGTCCTGGAAGTGACCGCAAAAACAAAAGATGGAAAAGAGATATTTAGAGATTCAAGGATTTATATGCCTATTCCCCAGCAGTTCGGGCGCGGAGACAGGATGGGCAGAGGCCCGTATGAAAAAAGTGGACTGATACGCGAAACGAGCCTTCATCCTCATGAGACTCGTACGGAAAGATTTGACATAATTTTCCCACCTAATATTTTTGATATGAATGTAGAAGTTGAATTATGGTATATGCCATATGGCACTAAAGAGGTTGACGGTTTCCTGTGGAATAGGGCTGACAAAACATTAAGTGTTAGTAAGACAGGAAAATAAAAAATTAATGCGGGATAGCTTTGCTGCTATCCCGCATTTTTATCAGAGCACTCAACTTGTTGAGTGCTCGATCGAGCACCAAAGGTTTTGGTGCTCTGAAGCAAATCAGAAAGCCTTGCAAATTCTTCTATTTCAAGCGTTTCTGCTCTTCTTGACGGTTCAATCCCGGAAAGAATCAATATTTCTTTAATATCCACCCCCCCTATCCCCCCCTTATCAAGGGGGGGAAGAAGAGGGGGTAGTGATTTTAAAGCATTTGAGAGCATTTTCCTTCGCTGCCTGAAGGCTGTTTTCACTATTCTGAAAAATAACTTTTCATCTGCCACCATTACCCTTGGTTTTTTAAGAATTTCTATATGTATTACAGCAGAATCTACCTTTGGCACAGGCCTGAATGCGCCTTTGGGTATTATGAATTTTAATTCAGGTCTTCCGTAATATTGAACTGCGATGGAAAGAATGCCATAGTCTTTTGTATTAGGTTTTGCAACAATCCTTTGCGCAACTTCTTTCTGAATTGTCAGCGTCATTGACTTGAGATTTTTTCGTGCTTCAAGAAGCCTGAATATGATAGGAGTTGTTATATAATAAGGAATATTTGCTGCAACTTTAAAGTCATCAAGTTCTTCATAAGGGTATTTAAGCGCATCTCCATGTATAATCTTTATATTTTTTAGACCCTTTAATTCATTTTTTAATTTTTCATAAAGCTCATAATCAAGCTCTATAGCTATAACCTTTTTTGCAACTTCAACAAGCATTTTTGTAAGTGTTCCAAGTCCCGGCCCGATTTCAACAACAGTATCATCATGCTTAATATCGGCAGCCTCAACAATTCTGTGCAAAATAGAGGGGTCAAAAAGAAAGTTTTGTCCGAGGTATTTTTTAGGCATTTATCTCAAAGCAGAATACGACAACACCCTTATCATTACAATCTGATTCTGAAACTCTATTTTCAGATGTGACTGATACCACAATGGTGTAGTTAGAAACGAACTGTCTTCATCAACCCTTTGGGGCAGGTCATAAAATATATTCAGTTTTTCTCCGTTATATAGTTCTATAGTTTGCTGCACAGGAAGCAACGTATCTTTGCTAATGATTATCTTTCTATAAGAATTTTTCAATATATACATATCTTCTGATTCATGTATTGCGCCGTTTTGTATATTCCACCAGAAAAAGCTGTTTCTTAATCCATTAACCAAAATTGCACTCTCATTCCTGTCAAGTCTTGGATTGCTTCTGATAATGCCTCTGTCTTCCTGTATCTCGCCGGCAAGGAAGCCGAGATGATATATTCTGAAATCAAGGCTGTCATCGGATACCTTCAGAACTGCATCCCCCTGCATTGAACTGTCTTGTTTTTCATAAACAACAGACATTGTAGCTTCTATTGCTTTAATATTTTGTAAAGCCGGCAGAATGTCATTTAAACTAACGCCTTTATAAGACGGCATTTCCACATGTTTTGGAGCACAGGAGACAGTAAGCAGCAAGAAAGCAATGAGCAATGAGCAATGAGTAATGAGATTTTTAATTTTTGACTGCTGACTGATGACTGCTGACAGCCTACTATATCCTGATATTGTCGATAACCTCTTCCACATCTTTCACTCCTATAATTGTCAGGCCGAAATTATCTTTAAACTTGTCCGCGCTTCCTTTTGGTATTATTGCCTTTTTAAAACCTATCTTTGCTGCCTCTTTTACCCTCGCCTCTGCCTGCGCTACAGCCCTTACTTCTCCGGAAAGCCCTACTTCTCCAAAAAAGATTGTTTTTGAATCAATGGGCGCCTCTTTAAATGATGACACAATTGCTGCGATTATTCCAAGATCTGACGCTGGCTCCAGTATTTTCAGTCCTCCGACAATGTTAATAAATATGTCCATACCTCCAAGATGTATCCCTGCTTTTTTTTCAAGCACGGCTATCAATAAATTTATCCTGTTAAAGTCAACGCCCATGCTTGTCCTTCTCGGCATTCCGAAGGTTGTTGGAGAGACAAGAGCCTGCACTTCAACCAATAAAGGGCGTGTGCCTTCAATGCTTGCAATTACTGTTGAGCCTGATACATCTGTAGGCCTTTCTGACATAAATAATTCAGAGGGGTTTTCTATTTCAGCAAGGCCTGCGTCTGTCATTTCAAAAACGCCGATTTCATTTGTAGAGCCAAACCTATTTTTAATTGTTCTCAATATCCGGTAAGGATATCCTCTGTCTCCTTCAAAATAAAGCACTGTGTCCACTATATGTTCCAGCACCCTCGGTCCTGCAATTGCCCCTTCTTTGGTTACATGGCCTATCAGGAATACAGGTATCCCCGACCTTTTTGCAAAAAACATGAGCTTTGCCGCAGACTCCCTGATTTGCCCCACGGAGCCGGGCGCTGATGTCAACTCTTCTGTATAAACGGTTTGTATTGAATCTATAACCATTACTGACGGCTTTAAATCATTAGCTACACTAATTATATTTTCCACCAGTGTTTCCGGCAGGAGTATGATATTGTCGGAATCAATATAAAGCCTTTCTGCTCTAAGTTTTATCTGCTCGGGCGACTCCTCGCCAGAGACATAAAGGACAGTTTTAAGTTCGGAGCATACCCCCCCATGCCCCCCCTTATCAAGGGGGGGAGTAGGGGGGGTAGTTATCTTTGCTACTGCCTGAAGCAGCAGTGTTGATTTTCCAATGCCGGGGTCACCGCCTATGAGGATTATTGCACCGTTTACAAGCCCTCCACCCAATACCCTGTCGAATTCATTTATTCCGACCGGTACTCTTTTCTCTTTACCGCCGACTATTTGGCTTAAAGGCTGAGGCTCGGAGGCGCCATATGATTTTAATGGTTTTGGACTTTGCTTCTCTTCAGCAAAGCTGTTCCATGCGCCGCAATCAGGGCATTTTCCGAGCCATTTCGGGCTTGCATACCCGCATGCCTGACATTGAAAAACTGTCTTTATCTTAGACATTCAGCAGCCTCATTCCTTTTCCAATGCTATAGGCATTCTTAATGGCAATATCCACAAACTCCTTTGCTTTTTTGGTCGCACTTATAACAGATATACCCTTTGCAAGACAGGCAGTAATCGCAGCAGAAAAGGCGCACCCTGTTCCATGATATTCGCCTTTAATTTTTTTGCCTCTAATACGATGAAATTTTTCTCCGTCATATACTAAATCTAATGTTTCTTCAGTGCTTTTACTCCTCACGCCTGACCCTTGACTTCTGACTTCTTCAAAATGCCCGCCTGTTATTATTACTGTTTCCGGACCAAAATTTTTTAATTCTGCTGCTGCCCTTTCCATATCCTTCTCATCCATTATGTTTATCCCTGAAATAGCAGTTGCCTCATAGATATTGGGCGTTATAACTTTTGCCAAAGGAAATAGTTCCTCTTTAAGTGCATCAAGAACGCCGTTTTCCATCAGACTCATACCTGTAGATGATATGGTGACAGGGTCTATAACAAGATTTTCAAGTTCATAGCCCTTTATAATTTTTGCCACTACCCTTACAGCGTCTATTGAAAAAAGCATACCTGTCTTAATGGCATCTGGCCTGATGTCATTAATGAGGGTGTTTAATTGTTTCTCAAGAAACAGATCATCAACTTTTAAAATCCCGGAGACCTCGTAAGAGTTTTGTGCTGTAAGAGCAGAGATTGCAGAAAGACCATAAACTCCTAAGTGATTAAAAACCCTGATGTCTGCCTGTAATCCTGCCCCTCCTGTGGGGTCAGAGCCTGCTATGGTAAGGGCGACTTTCATGATTCAAAATTTAAAAATCAAAATACAAAGATTTTCTTTCTTAACAATCCATAAGTGCTGATTAAGATTAAGAGGCTCTCTTTCAAGAAGGAGACATGATGTTTTGAAAGACTTTTATAATATGGCTGAGGCAGCAGCGCCTGATAGGGCAGACCTATGAGCCTGTCCTGATAATTCATGCAGCCACTTTGGTTTCAAGTCTTTCAACTCTGAAAATAAGGTCGTGCAGGATTTCTTTATTAGATATAGCCTTCTTTAAATCTCCCCTGATTTCAGCTACTTCTAAAAACAAAACATCTATCCGCTTGTTGGTTTCATCTATCCTTGCAGTGTTTGCCATAATTTCAGTTTTCAGTTCTACCCTTAGTCCATCTATCCGCTTGTTTGTTTCATCTATACGCCTGTTGGTTTCATCTATTGACCGTCTTATGTCTCTTAGTTCATTTTCCACATTTGCTTGCCGCGATTCCATTGCCATCATTCTTGCATTTAATGACTCTATTGCAAGCCTGAAACCACTTAATTCACCTGTTACAGAAGCCTTGAAATCCCTAAATTCTTCTTTTATCTCTCCTAAAACTAAATCCCTTATTTTTTCTGCTATTTTCTCCCACTCCATTACTTACCCCCAATTCCTTTGATGGTGACATATTGCATATGTCACCATGATTGTTATAAATCCTTATTATGATTATATCACATCTCAATAACAAACACCTTTTCCTAAAAGATAGTCTATTTTTTTCAGTTCTGGAGTTAAACGGTTTAAGGTTTCAGCCTCAAGATAGTATGCACCGAGTGCATCACCTGCTATCATTGCAAATATTTTATAAATACATGCAATAAAGTCGTTTTCTCTATCTTTTAAGGAATATCGCCTGCTTGAGATATATGCTGCAAAGTTCTCAAACCTTTTCATAAAATCCGAAATCAGGAAGTTATGTTTAAAATTATATTTTTGCTCCGGAGTAATAGAAGTATCATCCACTATTTCTTTCAATAGCAAATTTAAGCCCTTCTCTTTATAGAAGTCTTTTCCTTCCAAACGCCCTTCTATCCTGTATGGCATTATCTCAATATTTTTTTGAAGAGCGCCCACAAATGACCTTATTGCTCCTACAGGATCAGGGCTTATTTTTTCTAATTCAGCAACTGTAATACTGATCAAATCATAAAGACCCGCGATATTTGCTAATAGATCCTCCCATCCTATATTGTTTATATCATAAAAATATTGTAGCTCATTTTTAAGGGTATATACATTAGCCTTTGTGCCTATATAATTCCGCTTAAATACATAGTCTGACCCCCTTTCGTGCCAGTGATACACGCCTGTTGATGTCAAATAGCCGAGGGTCTTTTTTCTTTCTATGAGCCTTACTCCATAGTCTATATCTTCTGCATTGATTAGAGGGGCAAACTGAATCTCTTTAAATACACCTTTTCTTACACAACTTGAAACATTGTCAAAAAAAGTTAACCTCCTTTTAGTAACACTATCGAAAAACTCCATGTTCATATCATTTGAAATATCTGACAGCGAAAAAATTGTATCTCCATCAAAACCGAATGATTTTATTAAAGACTCACCCGTCCAGATACTGAATAAATCAGCCTCAGGCTTAATAAATTGCCTTGAAGAAAGGGCTGCAAGCTGAGGATATTCAAGAAATGGGCATATCATGTTATAAAGATAGTAATCATTAATAGGTGTAGCATCCTGAACTGTAAAAACAAGAAAATCACCGCTTGCCTCTTTAGCGCCAAGATTGCGTGTAGCGCCGTGATTAAATTCCTTTTGAGAAATCTTAATGACCTTTGCCCCATATTCCATTGCTATATCCAGAGAATTATCAGTTGATTCAGAATCTATTACAATTATTTCAACATCCTTTACCTTTCTCTGTGACCTGATTTTTTGAAGAAACCCTCTTAATTGTTCTCCACCGTTTTTAACAGGGATGATTACAGATACTGGAGATGTGATTGTCGGGGGTCTGTTTTTAATATGCACAGGAGTGATGTGATAGGCAAAACTAAGGGCTTTTTGGAGGATTCTATCTTTTTCAGCAAGTTTTTCCAGCAAATTAACTATCTTCGCCTCTGAAGCCTTTAATTTCCTCAGTTGTCTTGCACTTGCTTCGTGCTTTATCTTGAATATACGACTGGCACATTCTAAAGCCCACGTCAATTCATTCAACCGTTCCTCTATGAGTTCAATATGTTTTGGTTCTATTCCAGAGGATTTGCTATCAATATTGTCTTCTGGCTGTCTTTTATTTTTTGTAAGCACAAATACATATTGCAATGTATTAGCATCTTCTCCCGTTGCATTTGTTAAAATGTTATAAGTCTCCGGGTAATTGGTCTTTACATAATTTGCAAACTCTGATTGATTTTTTGTTGATCCCACTAAAGCAACGTCTAATCTATACTCTTTTAGGATGTTGGAATTTATCGACTGTATCCACTCTACAAAGGAAGCTTTTGTAAAGAACCTAAGATGGGTACTATCTAATATGCCAACTTGCGAGTAATTAAATCTGCCATCTATCAAGTTTAAGACTACGTCGATATTTGCGATATTAGGAATACTTATTAAGACTTTTCCTTCCTCTTTTAGCTTCTCTAACAGAATTGCGAGAACCGTTGTTGGATCCTTCAAGTGTTCTATCACATCACCACAAATTATGTAATCGAACTCTATTTCCAACTTGTCAAATCTTTCAAATTCACTTAAATTTTTTTCAATATAATCGAGATCGATCTCAAATACGTCTCTATAAAGCCCTTCAGATTTTACTTTGTTTAAAGCGATCTTATCGACTTCAATTCCATAAACAGTACAGTTTTTATTCTTTATAAGCCACTCCCCTAAATATCCATAAGAACAACCCACATCTAAAACAAGGCTGTTCTCATCAACTTGGCTAACTAAAAGTGAATGGGCAGAATTTTTATTATTTATATCTATATCTCCTGCCTTAACTTCGCTAAGTTCATAATGTCTATCAGACGATATATATAGCTTGTTAATTTCTGTAGTCATAAGATTCTTTCATCCTTTACCACAAAATAGAATCATCAATCATTACCGCCTGAAGAAATTCATAATCAACACCTTTTACCTTTGGAGCCATCGCTCCTCTATTACTTAGTCGTTCACTGTCTCCATCTCCTAATATAAGGTCATTATTTTTATAAAAATCATACAATACACTTCCTGGCACAGGCGTATAAAAAGCTGGAGAATAATGCACAGGGTTAACCCTTAAAACCCCATCAACTGTCATCAAGTCGTCTTCCCTGTGCCATCCCGTGTCGGTAGGAACGCCGAGGATATAGTTAGCCCAAACCTTTACACCATGTTTATGGCATATTTCAGCTGCCTTGAAGTTCTGTTCAACAGTTACACCTTTATTAAACCACTTTAATATCCTTGGACTAAATGACTCAAAACCAATTATCAGCAACTCAAGACCAGCTTCTGCCATCTTGCCAATTAAGTCTTCATTCCTACAAATAATATCTGCCCTGCTTGATGTTACCCATTTAAGCCCGTATTTCACAATACCTCTTTTATGAAGTTCCTCAATAAATTCAGCAACCCATTTAGGAAATACTATAAACTGGTCATCATGAAACATAACTGATTTTATGCTATATTTTTCTATCAGCATCTCTAATTCAGCAATAACATTTGACACACTCCTGCCCCGTATATAAGGTATGCGCTCACCGCTACTGCTTAATTTTGTATAAAGTTGCTTCTCGCCAGGCCCAACACAAAAGGTACAATTATAAGGGCAGCCTCGCACATTTATCATCTCTGCCATTGGTAAAGGAAAGCGATATCCTGCAATTCCGAATGGCTCGGAATGCATCCTCTTTTTTAAGTCAGGCCATATTTCTCTATCTGGAAATGGTATGTGATTTAGATCAGGCGTCTCCCCCCAGAAGATTTTTGGAAATTTTGATGGATTATTTATAAATTCAGGAAATGTTATCTCTCCTTCTCCCTGTAAAACATAATCAAAAACTCCTGTATCAATACACTCTTTAGGAAACATTGTTGGATGAATACCACCGGCAACTGTTATCGCTTTTGTCAAAACCCTTTTAGATCTCTTCGCTGCCTCTACAGCTATAGAAAATTCTATAGAATGAATGGATATACCAACAAAATCAGGCGACAGCCCTTTTACCAATCTTTCATACTCATCCCATCCGGAAATAGTCCGTAAATCAATAAGACTAACCTCATGCCCCCTTTGCCTGAGTGAACTTGCCAGATAGGCAAGTCCCAACCGGATAAAAAGGCTATCTGGAGATGGTTTTTTTAAATCAGCATTCCATGTGCTATATGCCAATGCTGGATTGATTAATAATACTTTTAATGCCTTTGACATGCACTAACCCTCCCCTACCCTAAAAAAGTTTTTGACACATAAGTCCTCTTTGAATACAATACTCACACATTGGGTGTAGCCTGCCTTCCAATAGGCTTTCCCGAAGATTTATATACATGCTATTGTTCCATATATTTTTTAAAGACTGCTCGTTTATATTTCCCATAACTACACCAGCGTCAGCTAACAAATTACATGGAGAAATATTGCCTTCTGCAGATACATATACTGCCTGAAATGGTTCAGGACATAATATCCCAAAGCCCTCTTTTCTTTTAATGTCTTTTCTTGAGCTATTATTAGAACACAATAAAGATTCAAAAGATTCTGTTGCGGTTCCATGTAATTTGATTCCATGTTCACATGCTAATTGTTTAGCTTGTAGGTAGTATGAGAGATATTGCCCATGCTTACAAAGTGGTTCAATATCTACAACAACACCCTGCCTACTGAATGCTTCTACATTTGATAGCATAACATCTTTAACATTGTATTCATTAGCAAAGTTTATATATTCTGAAATTTCATGTGCATTGCACTCCATGACCACCATATGAAATACGAGATATGGTTTCTCAGTATCATATAGTTTTTTGATCCTAAGTATCTGATCTAAATTTCTGACTAATCTATCAAAACTGGCCCCTCTCCTTATTTTTTCGTATGTGTCTTTATTAGGACTGTCTATTGATATAGAAATATGGTTAATACCTATCGAGACTATAAACTCTATTTTCTTTTCATCCAGAAGTATAGCATTTGTGTTGAAACCAATAACAGAAGTAGTGTTTGAATAATCCTTAACAGACTTTAGTATCTTTAAAAAATCAGGATTTATAAGAGATTCACCTGCACCATTTAACGTAAACACTTTACAATATGGCAGATACGGTATTAGTTTATTAAAAGTCTCCAAAGATAAGTCTGGAGAACGAACTGGTTCTGGTCTGCACATTATACACCTTAAATTGCAAGACCTTGTGGGTTCTAAATAAAGTGACAGGGGATAGTTATCTAAAACGGTTTTTCTCTCATTAAAGGATTTATGGCATTTGGCAATATTCTCTTCAAAGGGGGGCAAATCTCTATTATTTATTTCTAAAAAACCTTCTTTAATTACAGATTTATTGCCTTTAGCATGAGCAACAATAGTAATCTTATGATTACCATCAGGGAGGTCTATCGTATTTAAATCAAACTTAAAACCGCTTTTATCACTGTCTTTTACATGAGGATAGTGTATCAATACATCAAATCTTGGCATTCCATATTCAGCGTATCCCATCCTTTCATCATTAAGACAGATTTCTATATCAATATTATTAGACTTAGATAACGCCCACCCTTCAATACGCTGGACCCCTTTAATTGTACATCTCCCCGAGACATCTGGAGTGTTCAAATAGCCAAAGACATCATTTTCGTTTTTCCCCGTGCAATAGCCGATTGCTTCATAAACATTGCTTAAATTCAATTTCGCTTCTTCGTAGTCGGGCTTTAATCTAAGGGCATCAACAAATTTTTGAAATGCATCTTTTAATTTACCCTGTTGCCATAGACATACACCATAATCATTTAAAATTACGAAATTATGAGGATACTTTGAAAGTAGACGATTAAACTTCTTTCCTGCTTCATCAAATAATCCGGATTTATAGTCCTCATAGGCTTCTTGTAATAAGACAGCATCTCTATCTGTAATTTTAATATTTAAATTATCAACCATCATCTTCCAGATGTTTACCTTATCTCTCCATCAACAATGGCACACCCTAGTTCCAACTTCTGATCCCCTCTTCTATCACAGCAGAGGACAAGAACAAATGAATCTTCTGGTGCTTCCTTTCCAATTGTGAGCAAAAAGAGGTCAGCATTTGAGGTCAAACCTTCATTTACCATTTAAGACCTGCTCCTTCAGAATGTCTAAGTCCCTTCTTAATCTCCTGTCTTTTTCTCTACTCTCTTCTATCGCCTTTATTACCCCACTCTATCCTCAATTGCCTCGCCATTCTTCCCGTCTTTTTCCCTTATAAATCTCCTTAATTGGTATCTGAAGGTTTGCCCCTTTTCCCTTGGAAGAAAATCTTTCATTATTTTAAACCTTATTTTAACAAACTTCCTTCAAATCTTCTGTGAACCCAATACGGTTCGCGCCTGCTGCGTTATCTTCTCTTTCCTTGAGAATATCTAAGCAGTCTCCGTTCCTATCCATGTTCTAATCCACTTCACCCTGCGCTCTGATATAATCACAAGATGATTTTTAAAATCTTCTTGCACATGTCGTTTTAAAAAAGGCACAAGAATTTTTACAATCCTATCTGACGTGGTTGGATTAACTTTAAGCCTGATAACACCATGATGTTCGCTCAAAGGAAGGACTACCCAATCACCAAAGTGTTCGTCAAGCGTAATCAGAATGCGGTTATCTGAAATGGCCTTTCTTAAAATGTCCATGTCATCGGCTCTTGCCTGTCCAACATCAGAAGCACGCAACACATCATGCCCCTGAATTCGTAATGCTTCGGCAACTTTAAGATGAAACATCTGGTCAAGATACAGCCTCAAAATCTTAGGCATTTACAGTCTCAAAATCAGAATGTTCTATAAATAATCTGGCATAATGTAATGCAGACTTAATATCGTCAATAGTCAGTTCGGGATAACCGGCAAGCACATCTTCCCATGTATTGCCTTCCGCTATCTGGTCAAGTATAACCGCTATAGGAATCCTTGTGCCTTTTATAATAGGCTTTCCATTGCAAACTCTCGGATTGATCTCTATTCTATCCATATAATTCATATTTATTGCCTCCTTTAATATCCAATAATATCCAAATGTCATCCCGTCATATCTGCAAGGCATTTGCAAGGTGCAAGGCATTTGGTAAAGAAACCATTTGGGGTCAAACCTTCATTTACCATTTAAGACCTGCTCCTTCAGAATGTCTAAGTTCCTTCTTAATCTCCTGTCTTTTTCTCTACTCTCTTCTATCGCCTTTATTACCCCACTGACTGACTGCCCATTAATCCCAAAACAATCCCCAACCTCATTATTCCTCTTGGCACTCAGCACCTTTATAAAAAAGGGACGGTTCTATTTTCTGCCCCTCTTCAATTTTTTTTCTTTTATAGTCATGATTGCCTCTTTAAAAATAAGTAGAACCGTCCCTTTTTTCCGTTGAAGTATCAATCTTACCTCTTAAAAATTGAGTAAACCTATCAATATCGCTTTTTACGATAACAATAGATCTGAGCAATTTTTCCTTCAGCGCCTTAACTCTTTCAGCATCAAGTTTATACATATAAGAATGCCTAAACATATGCCTGAAACTACGCAGTTCGTCAAGAGCCTCTGCGCTGGCTCTAGACAAAAACTGCGGCCTTATACCGGGCACTTCGATGACCATCCTCTTTAAAAGTTCCCTATGATATTTTGATGGATCATCTATTCTATTTTCAAAAGCCTTTACTGTCTCCTTAAACATATCTTCAAATGCACAGTAAATATTATGTAAATAATAGCCGAGATAGACAACCTTTTCGTTATTCGTCGGTTCAGTGCATTTTATAACTTCAAAAAGCCTGTCTATCTCTTTTTCCTGATTGGCAATATACCCTAAAAGCAGCGCCAATGTTTCTTTTTTCATAAAACTCTCAATCCTTTTTTTTCTATATCATCTTTAAATGCACACTTCTCAAGTTCTACAAGTTCAATATCCCTGCCTGTCATATCTTCAAGCTCAACAATTGTTCTGAAGTAATCATAATGCAGCCCTTTAACGGCAATATCAATGTCAGAAAATTCGTAAAAATGTCCGTCCTGTAAAATAGAGCCGATAATATAAACCCTGTCAGCTTTGATTTGAAAATATTGTTTAAGCTTAACAATTAGCTCATTAAGCAGAGAAATTCTAATTTTTTCCCTATCATTATATTCAGCCTGAATCTTTTGCTCCCATATTGATGCATCAAAGGCTGGCATTATCAAACTCCTTTTATCATAATTATATCATGTCTGCTCTCTTAAACCGCTATATTAAGATTTTTACCGGCTTTTTTATATTCGGCAGGGTCAGCCGCCTCCTCCTATAAAAATAAATAGAACCGTCAGGCTGTCCCCTTTTTTTGTTAAGAGTTAGTCTCCTCGCAATAAAAGCGGCACCACTGTAAGCTCCATTGTTTTAAAATGTTTGTCAAAAGCAAAGGCGGTATTTATTTTCATCCTTTCCATTAAGGCAAAACTGGTGCAGTCTGTATAGCTAAACCCTGTATCTTTATATTTCAGAAAAATTTGCCATGCCCTTACTTCATCGGCATCTATTACCGAAACAAGACTTGCAAATCTGCTCTTTTTCAGTTTCTCTCCAAATTCACATGCTATCTTCCATCCGAGCCGGCTCATAATAAGCGTTACAGTTTCGGCAAATATAAAATTTGTTGTCAGCAGAGGCATTTGGTTATTTGTATAAAACTCTCTGGCACTGTTATGGTCGGGGTCTTTTTCATCAACTAAGGCATACCATGCGCCGGCATCTACAAATATTCGTTTCATTTTACCCTGCCATATAAGTATTTATCATGCTCTCTTGCAACAGGAGAACCGTCACCTCTGCCGATGCCGATTATTTCTGATATAGGGTCTCTCTCCTTGTTAGCTGTTTGCACTAAAAGCTTTTCAGACAACAGATCCCTGATAATTGAAGATATGCTCTTTTTTGTTTTTCTTGATATTTCAACGAGTATTTGATATTGCCAATCATCAAGGGATATTTGCATTCTATGCTTGATGCCTTCCATACAACAATCCTCCTTCCAATATTTACATCATACATCATACATCATAAATTATAAATTATTCAATATGAGTTCTTAGTCCTTTTGCCCTCTGCCTCTTTCT
Organism: Nitrospiraceae bacterium UBA665; assembly: GCA_002299835.1. Classification (GTDB taxonomy): domain Bacteria; phylum Nitrospirota; class Thermodesulfovibrionia; order Thermodesulfovibrionales; family Dissulfurispiraceae; genus UBA665. Next base: position 15,011 of record DBNT01000149.1, read on the forward strand.
CAATATCCTCGCCGACGAGTTTGCCCATATAGTGCAATCCCAAATATCTTTTGTTACAACGACCATAAAATATATGTAACAGCAAAATGATAATGTCCTATTACATACAATTTAGAAATGTCCTAAAAGTAGGCTTAAAAGTAGGCTCTATATGGATTTTCCATATCATTTCTGTCTGTCATGCTGGACTTCGGCGTGAGCTCAGTCGAACGCTTGTCCAGCATCATTCTTTAAAGAAAGATTCCCGACAAGCGGGAATGACATGAATATTGAGGCAGCAGCATAAAACAGGACATTTTCATTTTGGTGAAAACAGGACATTTTCATTTTGGCTTGACAGCCCTGACAAAATACTTGACATTTTGCACAATATAGGTTATAAAAATAACTGTATGATTAGTCAGAAGGTATATATAGGTTTAATATGTGGCATTTTATTTTCGTTTTTGTTTGTTGCGCCTTCTTTTTCAATTTCAAAGGACGGAGATAATAATTACGGTCTAAACTATTATAATTACCCCGCAACAGACGCTAAAAACTTAATAGAAATAGCTGAAGCCCCCCAATTAATGAACATTAATATTAATGCTCTTAGCATAAGGGATAATGCTGGCACTGCCCCCAGACACTCTTTGTCTCTGGAGATTGCTCTCGCTGTGACTGATGCTAACGAACAAGATAAGAATATAATGCCGTCAAATACTACTGCAGATGTTTATCAAAAAGGTTCAGAATTATTACCCACGCCATCACCTACTGAAGAAACAATACATGCAACGACTGCGTCAGTTGCTCCACTTGGAATATCATTTGAAACCAATGAGACAGGATTGCGGGCAGTAGAAAGAAGCATTGACCTTTTTACAAATAGAATAAGGGAAAATTTTTCTGTATGGCTTGAAAGGTCTTCAAGATATATAGAGATAATGAAGGGTATATTGCAAGAAAAAGGACTACCTGAGGAGCTTGTATTCCTTCCGGTGATAGAAAGCGGTTTTAATGTGAATGCCCGTTCACATGCAGGGGCTGTCGGTCCATGGCAATTTATGCCTGCTACTGCTAAAATGCACGGCCTTGTTATTGACTGGTGGAGAGATGAGCGCAAAGACCCGATTAAATCCACAATGGCTGCAGCAACATATCTAAATAGCCTTTACAATATGTTTGGTTCATGGAAATTAGCTCTTGCGGCTTACAATGCTGGCAACGGCAGAATAAGCAGGGCAATAAGACGCGCAAACAGTGATGATTTCTGGACTCTTAAAAAATCTCGGGCTATTCCAAGAGAAACACAGGAATATGTGCCTCGGTATATAGCTGCAACAATTATTGCTACCAGACCAGAGGATCACGGCTTTTATAATCTTAACAATCATGAGCCTCTCGAATTCGATAAAGTTACAATTAATTTCCCGCTGGATATAGAAGTAATAGCAAGGATTACAGAAACTACAGAACAAGAAATCAGGAGACTAAATCCAGAGTTAAGACGTTGGAGCACTCCGTTAAATGTTTCAGAATATACTGTGAAAATACCTATCGGAACAACGGATATTTTCTTTGAAAATCTTGAAAAAATACCAGAAAATGAACGTTTTAGCATAAGCACCTACAAGGTAAGAAAAGGAGATACTTTAAGATCTATATCAAGAAGGACAGGTGTTTCAGTTTCAGCTATACGTGCTATGAATAATATGAATAGAAGGGATACCTTGAGGGCCGGACAGGAAATTAAGCTGCCGCCAAGAGGAAAATATTCTGCAGATGTAAGCAATAGGGCTTCTACCAGGACTTCAACCAGCAGGACTTCAGTTAGAACCTCAGACAATAATAGAAAGACTAATGCAGCAATTGCGCCTAAAACAAAAACAGCGCCTGCAAAACCAAGACTGAGGGGTATTTAAAAAATTAATTCCTACCTTCGCAGGGACAGGTCAATTAATTCCAAGCCTGTTTTTTGCTTCATTCAGGAATGCAGATTCCGGAAATTTTTCTATAATCTCTCTATATTTTTTTTGTGCATCTTCTGTTTTTCCTAAGGATTGTAAGATTAATCCGCTTTCCATTAAAGCTAAGTCTCTTAAAGGGGCATTATTAATGCGTGTTAGCGCTAACAATACATTTAATGCACTATCTGTGTCTCCTTTTTGTATATAAGCCAAGCTCATTCTATACTTAGCAAGAGAGACAATTGCAACATCAGAGAATCTATCAGTAAGCTCCGTAAGGTTTTTGATTGCTGCATCATAATTGCCAAGTTCATAATAACAGTTTGCAATATAAAGAAGGACCCGGGGTCTTTTTCTGGTTTCATAAGAGGACTTGAACATTTCGAGGGCCTTTTTAAATCTTTCTTTAGGCATAAGCTCTGCGCTATAAACCCCGTAATAAAAATTATATCCTGCAGCCTCAAGTTCCAGCGCTTTATTGTTGATAGACCTCGTATATGTAAGCAAAACAACTATGAGCAATAAGAGAACAACAAAAGCACTGGCTGAATATATTATTGTGCGATGTTTCTGCTTGAGCCTCTCCCGTATATCGGCTACTGTATCTTTCAGGTCTTCTTCGGTCTGCTCTTTTTTTACAAAATGCTTTTTAATAGCTTTTGGCATCTATATTTTACCTCCATGCTTTTTCAGCAAGATTCTTTGCATGTTGAAATATCATCTCTATTTTATCATATCTTATGCCTGCAGATACCAGTATCTGCCTTGAAAAATCCTTTGTTATAAGGTCAGAAGGTGAATGCGCATCGGTGTTTATGGTTACAGGAATTCCCATATCAAGTGCCCATTTTGCTATATATCCATTGGAAAGGCTGTGTCCTTTGCGGGCTGTTATTTCAAGGGTTATGCCCTTTTCTTTTGCAAATAACAAGTCATCATGGGAAATTATGCCTGGATGGGCTAAAATATCAGCGCCTGCCTCTATTGCTGCCCTATTTGTGCCTTCAGTTACAGGTTCAATTATTGTCTCTCCGTGCACAACAACGATTTTTGCGCCCAGCTTTCTTGCCTCTTTAACCATATCAGGTATAAGAGATGGAGGCACATGCGTAATTTCTGCGCCAGGAATTGCTTTTATAGGCAGATGATTTTTTAATGCATTTATTGCCTTGACAATACGGGGAATTATTAAGTCTATGTTGGAATGATCCATGTGGTCTGTAATAGCGATGGCTTCATACCCCATTGCAGTAGCTCGCCTTATAAGTTCGGCAGGTATTAGTTCTCCATCGCTAAATATGCTGTGAGTGTGTAAGTCTATCATGCTTAGCTTAAAAATACAGGAAGTTAGGATAAAAAGTAAAGCATGCTTTGACCTTTTAGCTGTTTCTGCGATAAAATAACGCACTAAATTGCAGAACTACAAACTCCAAGCACCAAATAATAAACTTGGAATTTGGAATTTGTTATTTGGAATTTCCAAAGGAGGCTTCTTAAATGATTAATATCGAACTTGCAGACCGTGTAAAAAACCTTCCGCAGTATCTTTTCGCAGCCATTGATAAAATGAAAAATGACGCGAGGGCAAAGGGCATTGACTTGATAGATTTAAGCATAGGAGACCCTGATATTCCGACTCCGGCACATATTGTTGATGCAATGAAATCTGCAGTGGAAAAACCCGAGCATCACCGCTATCCGTCTTATGAAGGAATGCTTTCTTATAGAGAGGCTGTTGCAAGCTGGTATAAACGCAGGTTTAATGTCCGCCTCAATCCTGTAACAGAAGTCTTGTCTCTTATCGGCTCAAAGGAAGGAATCGGACATATTCCTCTTGCCTTTGTAAATCCCGGAGATGTTGTTCTTGTTCCATCACCCGGCTATCCTGTTTATCCTGTTGGCACACTATTTGCCGGAGGAGAATCTTATATAATGCCGTTAAGGGAAGACAACGGTTTTCTGCCTGATTTTAAGGCAATCCCTGAAAATATCTTGGAAAGGTCAAAGTTGATGTTTTTAAATTATCCAAACAATCCTACTGCCGCCGTAGCCAGAGAGGAGTTTTTCAAAGAGGCTATATCGCTTGCTGAAAAATACAATATAATTATATGCCATGATGCTGCATATTCCGAAATTTATTATGATAATGAAAAACCCATGAGCTTCCTTGAAGTGGATGGAGCAAAGGATGCAGGAATAGAATTCCATTCTCTTTCTAAGACTTACAATATGACAGGATGGAGAATAGGATTTGCCGCAGGCAATAAAGAGGTTATTGCAGGATTAGGAAAAATCAAGACCAATCTTGATTCAGGCATATTTCAGGCAATTCAGGAGACGTCAATAACTGCTTTAAACACAGATGAAAGAATTCTTTCCGGCATAAGAAAAGTATATCAGGAGCGAAGGGACGCTCTTTACAATGGGCTTACGGCTATAGGGCTTAATGTCAGTAAACCGAAAGCGACTTTCTATCTTTGGACTAAAGTGCCGGCAGGTTTTGACTCAAGCTCTTTTGTTACCCATCTTCTTGAAAAGGCCGGAGTCCTCGGAACACCGGGTGTAGGATTCGGAGAGCCTGGAGAGGGATATATAAGATTTGCCCTAACACAGTCTGTTGAGAGGATAAAAGAGGCAGTAGATAGGATAAGAAGCAGTTTATAGGGTTTATTGAGTCTCTTGTGTTTATTGAGTTAACACAATGAACCCAATAAACACAATGAACACGATAACTCAATGAACACGATAACTCAATGAACACAATTGTCTATATCGGCATCGGTTCGAATATGGGAGATAGGCAGGCTAATTGCGAAAACTCAATAGGGAGACTGAAAGATAAAGGCATTTTTGCAAAAAAGGTGTCTTCCATGCATGAAACAAAACCTTGGGGAGTGGAAAATCAGGCCGACTTTATCAATATGGCTGCCGAGGCAGAGACATCTCTTTCACCGGCAGAATTGTTAAAGGCGCTTAAAGAAATAGAGAAAGAAATGGGCAGGCAAGAGACTATCATATGGGAGCCGCGCATAATAGATCTTGACATTCTGTTTTATGATGACGCTGTCATTGATACAGAATATTTGCATATCCCCCATCAGTTGCTCCACAAAAGGGATTTTGTTCTTATGCCTCTTTCAGAAATTGCGCCGGATAAAATGCATCCGGTATTGAAAAAAACTGTCAGGCAGCTTAAGGAGGAATTAACAGGAGGAAATAGTGTTTAAAACGTTTAATATAAAAAGCAGGGCTAAGACTGAATTTATAGACATTACCGATGATATAAATGAGGCTATAAAAGAGTCAGGCATAAAAAGCGGTATTTGCTATATTTTTATTCCCCATACAACTGCCGGCATTACAATAAACGAAGGCGCAGATCCATCTGTCAAAAGAGATATTATTACAACTCTTAACAGGCTCATTCCGTTTGAAGGAGACTACCAGCACATGGAAGGGAATTCAGCAGCACATATAAAATCAACTGTCGTAGGCGTATCTCATTTTGTTGTAATCGAAGATGGCAAGGCGCTTCTCGGCACATGGCAGTCAGTATATTTTTGTGAGTTTGACGGGCCAAGGCATAGGCGGGTTATTATTAAAATAGCTCATAGCTGATATTTCGTTACTCGTTACTCGTTACTCGAATAACTAATAACGAAATATGAAATATGAAATATGAAATATGAACTATCAGAAGTCGATTTCCTGAAATCAGAGATTAAAAGACTCAGAAGGTCTTTAAGCGAATTAACTCCACCCTTATCTTCCATTCTGAAAAGGAGAGGTTTCAGGATTTATAAAAAAGAGCCTTCCGATGACCTGTTCATTCCAAAAGAGAGATTTGTTGACGGTTACTATGAAATGCTTAAAAGATATTCCTTCAGGCTTTTTTTAAGGGATGTAATCAAACATCAACTGCTGTTTACTCCAAAGCAGGTAACCAGGTATTCAACAAAAGAGGTTACCCTGCAATATTTAGATTATCTTGTTAAAGTCGGACTTGCAGCAAGAGTAGATGAGGCAACAGAAAACACTTTTTATGGACTCACAAAAGGGCCGGTTAAGAGCTTTGGAGAGACACTTGAATGGTTTATGGCCGAGATTTTTAGGAGAGAGTTTTCAATAGAAGCCATCTGGGGCGTAAAGATGAAAAGGCCGATGGTTGGAGGTGATTATGACCTGCTTGGAAAAATAGACGGTGCAATTCTTTACATGGAGACAAAATCATCACCTCCCAAGCAGATATATCAGAATGAGATCAGGGCTTTTTTTGACAGGGTTTATGATTTGATGCCGGAGATTGCCATGTTTTTTATGGACACGGAGTTGAGGATGAAGGACAAGATCGTGCCTATGTTTGAGGATGAATTAAGGTTCAGGTTTACAGGGCCGCCTGAGGTAAAGAGGATGGAAAAAGAGCTTTTTGAGGTGGATGCGGAGAAGCCAAAGATTTTTATAATAAACGCAAAGGATAGTATAATAAATAATATAGAGAAGGTGCTGGCAAGGTATTTCCGAAGCTAAAAATTATGAACCAAATTAAGCGATTTTATGCAGGTCAGGCATAGCTCAAAGCCTTTAGAAAGTGTTTGTTATAATGCGTATGAATGACTTAAAATGTATAACCCAACAAGTCAGAGCACTCAACAAGTTGAGTGCTCGATCGAGCACCAAATATTTTGGTGCTCTGATTATCACCGAACCCTACCTGCATTTTAAGAGCAAGAATTGTTTGTTTTATCATGAAAAATCAGGAAATTGCAAAAATATTCAATGAAATAGCAGACCTTCTTGAAATAAAGGGAGAAAACCCGTTTCGTATAAGGGCATATAGAAGGGCGGCACAGAATATCGAAGGGTTGTCAGGAAATATTGCCGAAAATATTGCCGAAAATATTGAGGATATGTCTATGGATGAACTTTTGAAAATCCCCGGCATAGGACAAGACCTAGCCGGTAAAATCGGCGAATACTTAAAGACCGGAAAAATGCAAACACATGAAGACCTAAAAAAAGAAATTCCTGAAGGTCTCCTAACGCTTCTTTCGGTGCCGGGTTTAGGTCCGAAAACAGCAGGATTGTTATATGAAAAACTGAAAATCAAGAGCATTGATGAACTCCAGAAACTGGCATCCGAACATAAAATTGCCGGGCTGCCCGGCATCCAGAAAAAGACCGAAGACAACATACTCAAAGGCATAGAGATGCTGAAAAGGGGAAGGGAGCGTCAGCCGCTCGGAAAAGTTCTACCTGTTGCTAATGACATCCTGCTATATCTAAAGAAAAAAGCCCCTGTTGATAAAATCGACCTTGCAGGCAGCTTAAGAAGGTGGAAAGATACTATAAAGGATATTGATATTTTAGCAACATCTGACAATCCAAAAGAGGTTATGAAGGTCTTTGTCCGCATCCCTCATGTTAAAGAAATATTAATGCGGGGCCCGACAAAATCGACTGTAATAATACATGAGGGCATTCAGGTAGATTTAAGAGTGGTAGAGAAAGAATCTTACGGCGCTGCCCTTGCATATTTCACGGGCAGTAAAACGCACAACATAAGGCTCAGGGAGATGGCGGTAAGGGATGGGCTTAAAATTAACGAATATGGAATATTCCGTGAAAATGACAATAAAAAAATGGGGGGCGAAAAAGAAGAAGATGTCTATAAAATCCTCGGACTTCCATACATCCCGCCTGAATTAAGGGAAGATCAGGGAGAAATAGAGGCTGCGATAGAGGGGAAGCTGCCGGAACTTATTAAATTGGAAGATATAAAAGGAGACCTGCATGTTCATTCAAAATGGAGTGATGGAAGCCATACTTTTGAACAGCTTGTGGAGGCAGCAAAAAAGCACGGTTACTCCTATATTGCAATAACAGACCATTCAAAGGGACTCGGCATTGCAGGGGGGCTAACAGGGGATAGACTTCTGGAGCAGAAAAAAGAAATAGAAGCAATTAACAAAAAACTCAAGGGCTTCAGAATTATCCATGGTGTTGAAGTAGACATAAAAAGCGACGGAAGTCTTGATATACCTGATGATATTTTGAAAGAACTTGATATTGTTACAGCATCCATACACTCCGGATTCAGACAAACAAAAGAACAATTAACTTACCGCATCGTATCGGCAATGAAAAACCCGCATGTAAGCATAATAGCCCATCCAACAGGAAGACTTATAGGAGAACGGGATCCATATGAGGTTGATATGGATGAAATACTCAAGGCTGCGAAGGAGACAGGCACGGCTATTGAGATAAATGCCTATCCGCTCAGACTTGACCTAAATGACATATATGCAAAAAAGGCAAAAGAGATGGGCATACCCATAGTAATAAGCACGGATACGCACATAACAAATCAGTTTGATTACATGGGTTATGGCATTTCAATTGCAAGGCGCGGATGGCTGGAAAAGAATGATGTGCTGAATACACTTCCTGTTGATAAGCTTTTAAAACGGCTGAAACACCAAATCCAGCGATAAATAATGGCTTGCATAATAAAAGAGAAGCCATGCCTGACCTGCATAAAATCGCTCAACTTAGGTTTATGATAGCAGCAACTGGTTTTCCTTTGACCTTGTTTCACCAATACTCGTCACATATATTGCGGGCTTGTCAATAACCGGACACTTTTTCTCGCATATGCCGCAGCCAATGCAGAGATCAAGGTCAATCCGCGGCTGCTGAACAATAATTTCATTCCCCTCCCTGTCTTTTACTAAAACCTCATCAAGCCATATTGCTTTTTTTGGAGTAGGGCAGACCTCTTCGCACACGATGCAGGGCATTGCATGGGCATAAGGCAGACATCTGCCTTTGTCTAACATGGCTAATCCTATTTTGAAATTAGCTTTTTCTTCAAGCGTTAATCTCTTTATAGCTCCTGTTGGGCAGACCTGACCGCAGAGGGTGCATCTAAATTCACAGTATCCTATCCTTGAGACAAGCACTGGAGACCATATGCCTTCAATGCCTGCCTCAAAAAGTGTTGGCTGAAGTCCATTTGTTATGCATACCTTCATGCACTCGCCGCATTTAACACATCTTTTAAGAAACTCTCTTTCTTCTAAAGAACCCGGTGGTCTTATCAGCAGTGGATTAAAAAATCCCGGCTTAAAAAAGGGTGTTGTTCTTAAAAATGGCGCTGCAACAATGCCAGATGCTATTGACACAATCACCCTTCTTCTGCCGAGGTCTATTGAGGCAGAGCCTTGTGAGGCAGAACCTGTTTTTTTGAAAAAACCAAAACTGACAGCATTGTTTGGACAGACATCATCGCAGTTAAAACAGTAAAAACACTCCGTGTTTTTCCATTCCCCAATTTTATCCGGTGATGCTCCACCCTGACAGACAGAGGCGCATGCGCCGCATGATGTGCATCCTTCACTTACTGATCTTTTAAGAATTGAAAACCTCGATAGGACACCGAGCAGTGCGCCTAAAGGGCACAGATATTTACACCAGAATCTTTTTTCAACAAGATTCAGTCCTAATATAAAAATAAAAATAATGCCTATAAACGCACTCTGTTTAAAATATGGCTGGTGAAAAGCCAATACAGTTTTTTTCAGGACTGAATATATAGCTTCAGATATATTTACAATTACAGGGATATTTAAATAGAACAGCGTATCAAAAAATGACCTGACTGCATAATTAAACAATGGATATATGCTTATAGAAAGAGACCGTATCAATAGCGATATAGGGTCCATAATTCCTGCAAGCTGGAGTGTGAATAAAGACGACATAAGGAGAAATATAAGGATATAGTATTTGACCCTGTGCCAGTCTCTTGGGGACCCCCTTTCTGCTACATCTGCTTGTTGTTTTTTCAGAGAACCAGCCATATTGTTAAGAGTTCCAAGCGGGCATATCCAGCCGCAAAAAACCCTTCCAAATATGAGCGTGAAAATTATTGTGATAATTGAAAGGTAAAAAGCTTGTGTTAAAGAATGCGATGAAAGCAGAGTGGTTATGAAAATAAGGGGATCAAAATCAAGGAAAATTCTTACTGGATAACCAAGCTCATCCTCTCCTTTTGATTCGGTTTGTAAAAAAAGATAAAGAAATAAAAATAAGAATATTCCTTGTGAAAGCCTTCTTGTGTTTTGCATTAAGACTCTATTGTTATTCTCTTTATATTTAACCTTGAAATATCCATTACACCAAGACCAATTCTATCGGCTATCCTTACATATCCGAGGTCGCTTCCTTTTAAACCAAAGAGCGTTGCACCAAACGAATCCACTGAAACCTCATCAACGCCTGCAATTACTGTATCTATTTTCCTTACATCCTCAAGCCTTCCGCCCTGAGGTCCATTTGCCACTAAAATGCGGACTGCATCAAGAATGGTAAGAGTATGAGCAGGCTTTATAGCCATAGTAAGGTCAACAAGGCTCTCATTAAGCCTTTGGTGCAGTTGACGCCTTGACCCTCCAATAACCCCCATCCAGTTTTTCATGGCCATTGTAAGACGCGCAAGGCTATGGTGTTTTGCAATAGGTATATTTATAACCTTATCAGCATCTAATATTTCTTCATATATGGGCCACGATCTGAGTGCAATGCCTTTTATGTCAACATCCCTGAATTTTCTTTCATCTACAAAGCTTACCTCTGCGCCGGCTGCCCTTGCTGCATTAGCAATTCCGCTCTGGACATAACTTCTTCTTGGGTCATTAACTGTTCTGTCAAAGACTTTTACCCTTCTTGCGCCTGCTTCATGGCACATTTTTACTACAGTAGCCACTACTTCAGGGTTTGTATTGGCAGCATGTTCAGGAAGTCTGTCAAATGCGATATTTGGTTTTACAATTACTATATCGCCGCGTGAAATGAATTTATTTATGCCACCAAGTGCATTAATGGAAGCCCTCGTAATTTCAGAAGGTGACAGCCCGGTGGCAACGGCAAGGTCAATTTTATTTGACGCCTCAAGATTGCCAGTAAGTTTATTAACGGCACCGGGCATATATAGCCCTGCGCCTGCAATTGCAGCCATTTTCAAAAAATTTCTTCGGTCCATTTCAGTTTTTCCTTTTTGATATTTTTTCATAACTATGATAACTGAGGCTCTTGCAAAAG
>DBNT01000149.1:26489-35454 GCA_002299835.1 Nitrospiraceae bacterium UBA665
ATGACATTTTTAGACTTTTGCAAGAGGCTCAACTATGATAACTATAATACTTTATTGACTAACTGTCAACTACCTGTATGAGATGAGATGGGTAGTGTAAAATTCAAGGAGAAATGTCGCAAAAGTCCTTATCTCATACAGGTTGACAACCTTCAGACCGTTCAGGTAAGCTAACATTTAGCGGGGTGGAGCAGCTTGGTAGCTCGTCGGGCTCATAACCCGAAGGCCAGAGGTTCAAATCCTCTCCCCGCCACCAAGATATTAAGCCCTCTGAATATGCTGTCTTTCCTCAAAAATAAATCTCCCCGAAATAGAAAATAGCCTGAAATAGAAAATAGATTAAAGACTGAGGTCTTTAATAAACTGCAACAAATTGTATATAATGCAGTACTAACAGCAGGGAGGATTTCTGATGAAAAAGCTTTTGATTTTAACTCTTATATTATCATTTGCAGTAGTTTCATGCGGCAAAAGAGAAGTAAAGGTAGTAACAGAAGATTCCAGAATAGCGACAGAGGCAATTAGTCTTATTCATACAGTAAAAGAGGCTTATGTAAAAAGGGATTTCAGGGCAATTGAGATGAATACAACCAAAGATGGTTTTAGGACTATCAGCGGTAACATGAAAATGTTTGAATCTGCCGAACTTACTTTTAATCCTGTACTTATAGAGATTAAAGATGATATGGTGCGTGTTAATATTTCATGGCGAGGAACATGGAAGCAGGCCGGTAAAACTATACAGGAGCGCGGTATGGGTGTTTTTGTTCTGGAAGGCAGTCCTCTTAGGGTAGACAGAATTCTTATGTCAAATCCATTTGTGCATCCTGAGTAACAATTTATTATTTACATGGACTACAGGAAGATGAACTGCATGATGAGCATCCGGAAGATGTTGGATTTTCTACTCCGCTCATTCCGAATAAGGAAAATTTCTTTTTTACATTTTTTGATTTGCATTTCAGGCATGATACTTTCTGATCATTAAATACCAGTTTTTCAAATTCAGTTTCGCACTCATTGCATTTATATTCATATATCGGCATCTTCTTCCTCCTGAAGTTGCTGCTTAAATAGTATAACATGCTTGAATTATTAAATAGAATCTTTTATGGTATTATAAATAAAGCAATACGCACTACCATTTCAGGAGGGAAATATGACAGGAAACAAGGGGCAGAGCCTTCAGGATGCTTTTCTAAACACATTGAGAAGAGATAAAGTGCCTGTGGTTATTTATCTTACAAATGGCGTAAGGCTGAAAGGCGTGGTAAAAGGTTTTGACAGCTTCGTTGTTCTGCTTAAAGAGGCTAATGATCAGCTTATTTATAAACACGCTATTTCAACGATCATTCCTGAAAAGAGTGTTGATTTAAGAGTCGAAACTCCTGAAATCACATAACACAGCCCCAAAAAAATCTTTGATTTTTTTGGGGCTGTGTTAACATTTATGCAGAGCGGAGGGTATTAAACATGCTTCAGTCTATGAGAAAACATGCAAAGTACTTTTATTTTCTATTTTTTATTATAATCCTATCTTTTATATTCTGGGGTGTAGGCGTTGGCACGCCTACTGCTGTAGCTGTTGCTGAAGTAGGCAGGGAAAAGATAACTGTTGAAGAATTCTGGAGGGCTTATGAAAATACAAGGTGGGCATACAGGGAGATTTATGGAGAAAAGTTTACCCCTGAAATGGAAAAAAAGCTTAACCTTAAAGAAGCAGTGCTAAATACCCTTATATATGAGGAGGTGCTGCTGACTACAGCAAGGCAGTTGGGCATAACTGTAACAGACAAAGAACTTCAGAATGCTATTATGAATGATCCGAGGTTTATGAGAGACGGAGTTTTTAGAAGGGATATTTATTTTAGAGCTCTTAATCTCAGCAGGCTAACCCCAAAGATGTTTGAGGAGTCTTTACGCAGGCAGTTCACTTTGCAAAAAATGTCGAGGCTGATAGGTTCAGTTATTGACCTTACACCATTTGAACTAAAAAAGATATCTGCCAATGAAAAGAAAGCCAATGAAATAGCAAGCATAGCATTGCTGAATAAAATTGATGCGGCTTTAATATCGTATGCAAGAGGCATGAGACAGAATATAAAAGTGAAAGTCAATATGGAACTTATTTTATAGAAATATCCGGTGTCTTATAAAAAATAAATCTTTTGCTCCTCTTCTGAATAAATGTTATAATACTGGCTAAAAATCCTTAAAGGGGTAAACATATGCTTCAGGACAACCTGCCGGTAGGCTTAACTTTTGATGATGTTCTTTTGTTGCCGTCTAAGTCTGATGTGTTGCCAAAAGATGTAGATGTAAGCACACATCTAACCAGAAATATAAAACTGAATATCCCGATCATAAGCGCAGCTATGGATACTGTTACAGAATCAGGGCTTGCTATAGCTATTGCCAGAGAAGGCGGCCTCGGGATAATCCACAGGGCTATGCCTCCAGAGAAACAGGCGCTTGAGGTAGATAAGGTAAAAAAGTCAGAAAGCGGCATGATTGTTGACCCAATAACAATAGACCCCGATGCACCAATATCAGGCGCTTTATCTCTAATGGAAAGATATAGAATATCAGGTGTGCCGGTTACGATTAAGGGGAAACTTGTGGGCATCCTTACAAACAGAGATTTAAGGTTTGAAACCAATTTTAAAAAGAAGGTCTCTGAAATCATGACAAAAGACAGGCTTATTACAGCGCCTATCGGCACCACCCTTGAAAAAGCAAAAAAGCTTTTGCATGAATATAAAATAGAAAAACTGCCAATAGTTGATGACGACTTCAACTTAAAAGGGCTTATTACAATAAAAGACATTGAGAAAAAGAAAAAATATCCGAATGCCTGCAAAGATAGATTAGGACGGCTAAGGGTAGGTGCTGCCATAGGCGTAGGAGAAGAAGCCCTTCATAGAGCAGAACTGCTTATAAAATCAGGGGTTGACATCATTGCGATAGATACTGCTCACGGCCACTCAAAGTCTGTTATTGAAACTATCATAGAGATAAAAAAGAGATTTGACATAGATGTTATTGCCGGCAATATTGCAACTGCAGATGGAGCAGAAGATATGATAAAGGCAGGGGCCGATGCTGTTAAGGTCGGAATAGGACCAGGCTCCATTTGCACCACGCGTATAGTTGCAGGGGCGGGGGTGCCTCAGATTACAGCCATTAAAAACTGTTATGCTGTAACATCAAAGGCAAATATCCCGCTGATTGCAGACGGCGGCATAAAGTATTCAGGAGACATAACAAAGGCAACTGCTGCAGGAGCGCACTCTGTTATGATCGGCAGTCTCTTTGCCGGAACAGATGAATCACCGGGCGAGATAATACTATATCAGGGCAGAAGTTACAAAGTTTACAGAGGAATGGGATCTCTCGGCGCTATGGAGCAGGGAACAAAAGACAGATACGGACAGACAGGAGTAGAAAAAGAAAAATTAGTGCCTGAAGGAGTTGAAGGACGGGTTCCTTATAAAGGACTGCTTTATCAAAGTATATATCAATTGATTGGAGGCCTTAGGTCAGGAATGGGTTATTGCGGATGCAGAAATCTTAAAGAACTGAGGGAATTGACAAGATTTATACAGATAACCAATGCAGGACTTAGAGAAAGCCATGTCCATGATGTAATCATCACAAAAGAAGCGCCTAATTATAGAATAGAATAATAAACATTGTCAGAGGTCAAAAGTAATAATGGTTAATAATTATAAAATTTTAGTGCTTGACTTTGGCTCACAATACACACAGCTTATAGCCCGGCGGGTAAGGGAGAGCAAAGTATATTCTGAAATATTCCCATTTAATTCGCCCATTGAAAAGATAAAGGCATTTGCCCCAGAGGGCATTATACTTTCTGGAGGCCCTTTTAGTGTTTACGACAAGGAAGCGCCTGCCCCTGACATGGAAGTGTTTAAACTTAAAATCCCTATACTCGGGATCTGCTACGGCATGCAGCTTATGGCACATTACATGGGAGGAAGAGTTACGAAAGCTGCAAAAAGGGAATACGGCAAGGCAGAGCTTATAATTGACGATGACTCGGATTTATTAAAAGGTATTGGCAGTTCACTCATCACTCATCACTCATCACTCATTACTGTCGTATGGATGAGCCATGGCGACAGGATCGAAAAATTGCCAAAGGGATTTTCTGCAATCGCACATACAGACAATTCACCTATTGCTGCCATGGCTAATAAAGAAAAAAGATTCTATGCCTTGCAGTTTCATCCCGAGGTTGTTCATACAGATGAAGGGAATAAGATATTGCAGAATTTTGTATATAACATATGCAGATGCCGGCCTACATGGACAATGAAGTCCTTTATCGAGACCGCAAAGAAAGAGATAAAGGAAAAGGTTGGACAAATGCGGGTTATATGCGGAATAAGCGGAGGGGTGGATTCTGCTGTTACTGCTGTGTTAGTGCATGAGGCAATAGGCGATGCACTTACCTGCATATTCGTTGACAACGGCTTATTAAGGACAGGAGAGGCAAAAAAGGTTGAAGATACCCTGCGCAAAAACTTCCATATGGATATTCGTGTTGTGGATGCATCAGAGATATTTCTAAAAAGGCTTAGAGGAGTTAAAGACCCTGAGAGGAAGAGAAAGATTATAGGCAATGAGTTCATAAGGGTATTTGAAGCAGAGGCAATGAAGATAAAAAATGTAGGATTCCTCGCACAGGGAACGCTGTATCCGGATGTTATAGAGAGCACTTCCTTTAAAGGCCCGTCTGCTGTTATCAAGAGCCACCATAATGTCGGGGGGCTGCTTAAGAAGATGAAATTAAAGCTTGTTGAGCCTCTGCGTGAACTTTTCAAGGATGAAGTCCGCTT
Organism: Nitrospiraceae bacterium UBA665; assembly: GCA_002299835.1. Lineage (GTDB taxonomy): Bacteria > Nitrospirota > Thermodesulfovibrionia > Thermodesulfovibrionales > Dissulfurispiraceae > UBA665. The sequence continues at coordinate 31,352 of DBNT01000149.1, forward strand.
GCTCGGAAAAGAACTTAACATGCCTGATGAGATAATTTATAGACATCCTTTTCCAGGCCCCGGTCTTGCAATAAGATGCATAGGGGATGTTACCAGAGAAAGAATAGAAGTCCTCAGAAAGGCTGACGCCATTGTTCTTGAAGAGATAAAAAAGGCCGGGCTTTACAGCGAGTTATGGCAGTCGTTTGCAGTTTTACTTCCTACAAAAAGTGTTGGTGTAATGGGTGATGAGAGGACATACGAAAATGTTATTGCAGTAAGGGCTGTTACAAGCCTTGATGGAATGACTGCTGACTGGGCAAAAATACCTTATGAAGTAATGGAGAAAATCTCAAATAGGACAATTAATGAGGTAAAAGGCGTAAACAGGGTTGTTTACGACATAACCTCAAAGCCTCCCGGAACAATCGAGTGGGAGTAATTGAGTGGGAGTGATGGACATAAAGGACTACCTCAAAGAGAAAAAAATACTTGTAGATTCTTTTTTGCAATCGCATTTCGCATCACCTCTCATGCCTAAAATACTTAATGATTCCATGGTATATTCCATTTCCGCTGGAGGAAAAAGAATCAGGCCTATTTTATGCGTTGCAGCTTATGAGGCGTGCGCCAAAGACGAAAAAGCTAAGATAGAAAATATAATTCCTTATGCCTCTGCCCTTGAATTAATTCATACATATTCATTAATACATGATGACCTTCCTGCTATGGACAATGATGTTTTAAGGCGCGGCAAACCTACAAACCATAAGGTCTTTGGCGAGGGCATGGCGATTTTAGCAGGAGATGGCTTGTTAACAGAGGCTTTTTATGTGCTTTCAAATCATGCCTGTGCTGCCTCAAATTTTTCTCCTTCTGTAAGGATAAGGGTAATCCGGGAGATTGCTATGGCAGCAGGCATTCATGGGATGGTAGGGGGGCAGGCGCAGGACTTATTATCAGAGGATAGAGAGCCAGATGCAGAAACGCTATCTTTTATCCACAGCAGGAAAACCGCTGCGATCATAACTGTCTCTGTCCGTTCAGGGGGCATGCTGGCAAACTGCAGCGATAATGAATTATTCAATCTTACAAGATATGGCGAAAATGTAGGTTTAGCATTTCAGGTTATTGATGATATACTTGATGTAGAAGGGGAGACAGAGGTAATAGGCAAATCCAAAGGCTCTGATGAAAAGAAAAAAAAGATGACATATCCCAGGCTTTATGGTATAGAGAAGTCGAGGGAAAAGGCAAAGGAACTGATTAATGGTGCAGTCAATGCACTTGAGATATTTAATGAAAAGGCAGAGCCATTGAGGGCTATTGCAAGGTATATACTTGAGAGGAAAAGCTAAGTCTTATGCTTATAGAAAACATAAAATCCCCGCAGGACTTAAAATCCATAAAAATACAAGACCTAAATGCCCTTGCAGAGGAACTGCGATGCGCAATCATAGAACGTGTTTCTATCAACGGCGGACATCTTGCATCAAATTTAGGAGTAGTAGAATTAACTATAGCACTCCATTATATCTTTAATTCCCCTGAAGATAAGATTATCTGGGATGTCGGCCATCAATCATACGCCCATAAACTTCTGACAGGAAGACACAAAGATTTTGATACCTTGAGGAGATACGGCGGCATATCAGGTTTTCCGAGAATCGGAGAAAATCCGCATGATGCCTTTGGCACCGGACATAGTTCCACATCCATATCTGCTGCCCTCGGCATATTGGAGGCAAGAGACATTATTAGAAAATTTCAAATTTCAAATTTCAAATTTCAAATTCCCAATAAGGTAATAGCGGTTATAGGCGATGGCGCTTTAACATCGGGCTTGGCGTTTGAAGGACTTAATCATGCAGGACATCTCAAAAAGGATTTAATTGTTATTCTCAATGACAATGAAATGTCCATATCCCGAAATGTAGGAGCTTTGTCAAACTATCTTAATAAAATATTGAGCGGCACATTCTACAGAAAATTTAAAAAAGAGACAAAGGCGCTGCTTGAGGGCATTCCAAAAATCGGTGAGACAGTAGTAAAAATTGCAGAAAGAGCAGAAGGAAGCATGAAGGGATTTTTCCTGCCCGGCGGATTGTTTGAGGATTTGGGATTTAACTATTTAGGACCCATAGACGGCCACGATATACCGCTACTAATTGAGACATTAAACAGCATTAAAGATGTAAATGAGCCGACATTAATCCATGTGGTAACCAAGAAAGGCAAAGGATATAAGTTTTCAGAGGAAGACCCGTGCATATATCACGGCGTTGGTCCATTTGAGGCAGATACGGGGATACAGAAAGACAGTAGCGAGTTACAAGTAACGAGTAACGAGAAGTCTGTTAGTAGCCAGCATCAAAGCGTCAAAGTATCAAAGTGTCAAAGCATCAAAGACTCTGACACTTCAAGTGTCACTCGTCACTCGTTACTGTCTTACAGTGATGTATTTGGAATCGCCCTTGTGGAAATTGCCGGGACGGATAAAAGGGTTGTAGCTATAACCGCTGCAATGAAAGAGGGAACGGGGTTGTCCGAATTTGCAGAAAGATTTCCTGAAAGATTTTACGATGTTGGCATTGCTGAGCCACATGCGGTCACATTTGCAGCAGGACTTGCAAGTCAGGGGCTAATGCCTGTTGTTGCAATTTATTCCACATTTCTTCAGAGGTCCTATGATGAAATTATTCATGATGTTTGTCTGCAAAATCTCCCTGTTGTATTTGCCATAGACAGGGCAGGCATAGTCGGCGAGGACGGCGCAACACATCAGGGTCTGTTCGATATCTCATTTTTAAGACATATCCCAAATTTATTGTTCATGTCGCCGAAGGATGGACAAGAGATGAAAGACATGCTTAAATTTGCAGTTCAGTATAATGGCCCTTCTGCCATTAGGTATCCGAGGGGAAAAACAAATCAGCAATCAGCAGTGAGTAGTCAGCAGTCAGAAATGATAATAGGGAAGGCTGAAGTATTGATGGAAGGTGATGATGTAGCAATCATTGCTGTGGGCAATACGGTTAATCCATCATTAAAGGCGGCAGAGGCGCTAAAAGGCGACGGCATAAATGTCTGTGTTATAAATGCCCGTTTTATCAAGCCGCTCGATGAAAAACTGATAATATCGACAGCAGAAAAAATAAAGAATATAATTACTGTAGAAGAAAATGTCATTGCTGGCGGATTTGGCTCTGCTGTCCTTGAATGTTTGAACAAGGCAGGTATAACAGACGCACGGGTAAAGATAATTGGAATAGATAATAAATTTGTAGAACATGGCTCACAAAAAATACTTCGCAATAAATACGGCATTGATGAAGATAGAATATACAAACACGCTATGAAATTACTTAACAAGGCAGCAACAACTTAACTGTAACCTCGTGCTTTTCTCTGCGTATCTCTTTCTTGACCTCTTTGCCCTCTCTTGTCCTTGTGCTTCAATATCCTCCATAAACTGGTTAATATGTCTATACCTATGTGGTGTCTCTGGGTAGAAAGCCCCTTGCCGGTATATGCTATATTTATGCTATACTATAAATAGTAAATCCCAAAGTTTAGAATTTGAGATTTAGAATTTGGGACTTACTATCTGTCGGGGGCGATAGGGCTCGACGGGGGTTATGAGGCTCAAGTGGCATGCGGTGGCTCCATCACCACCTAAAAAGATGGAAAAAACACAAACGCCAACAACGAACTGGCACTCGCTGCTTAACCAATAGCAGCACGCTCCTCTGAGGTTGCCTGTGCTTCAGGGACAGCGTCGATTAGCAGGCTGCCACTGGATGATTCCCTTAAATCCAGTGAAAGATTAAGGGATGGGATATCAGCAGGCCTGCCTGCCGGCAATCTGGTATCCGAAACTAAATAGGCTGGATAAGCATGTAGAAGCTTGAGAGTAGTACTTTCGGACGCGGGTTCAATTCCCGCCGCCTCCACCAAAAGAGTTGTTATATTTCAATAACTTATCAAAGTATTATGTAAAATTCTACTGTCATCAAACCGTCATCAAATTCTGCTTTCTATATCTTTAAGAGGGGGTAGATTACCCCAAAACAGACCTGCCTGTGCAGACAGGGATAGAGAATTGCTATCCCATTAAATCCCCC
>DBNT01000149.1:35849-43151 GCA_002299835.1 Nitrospiraceae bacterium UBA665
GGGGAGGGGTAACCTTAAAGGTGAACTATTCACTCTCACCTTGGTTCATTTTTGTCAAGGGATAGGGAACAGTTTTAGGATTTCTAAATCGGGATTTGGGCTCTGTAAAAATTTATGCTTATTTGCTGTCCGCTATAACTGTGAGGTAAAATAAAAAAATTTGTCTTGACACTTATGATAAAATAAATTATCATTTAATTAATCATGGGCATTCTATATAAATCGCCGTTTAAGAAGTTTGTTAAAAAGCAGTCCAGACCGTTTCAGTTAGCGATTGAAGATGAGGTTGAAAGGGTTGTCAACAATCCGGAAACAGGAGAGCTTAAAAAAGGCGATTTGGCAGGATTCAGAGTTCATAAGTTTAAATTTCAGAAGCAGGAATATTTGATAGCCTATAAAACAGAAGGCAAGGGGATGATATTTTACATAATAGATACTCATGAAAACTTTTATCGTAGCCTTAAACAGTATCTAATGGAGGTTGAATAACATGATAACAGCAGAAAGGCTTTATAAAGAGATTATTAATATGCCGCTGGTTGAAAGGGAAAAACTCTTTTCTATTATTGCAAGGCATGGTTTTGAAAAGGAGTATTACACCCATGATGAAGTGTTTAGCGATATAAGGCAATCGCCGTTTACCATCAAAGAGGCAGCCGAATACCTTGAGGTTGCAGAGATAACAGTCAGGAGATGGGTTAAAGACGGCATTCTGAAACATAAAAGGGTTGGTAAAAATATAGTATTTGATCCAGATGCGTTAAAGGGGTTTAAAAGAAAGAGCCGAAAAAACTTTTGAACCTCTGAAATTGCGATCTAAAGTCTTCCGATTCCAGATTTATCTCTATGCCCTATTCACGGAGCATGTCTATCATTTTTGATATGGATACGCTTGCTATATTTGCCACCTTCTCGAATCCTTCTCTAATATAGACTGAAGTTTTTATGCATTTATAAGCATCTGTCAAAGTGCAAGTTCTATAGTTAATTTTAGCATCCAAAATAAATTGATTACTAAAAATCACTTGACATTATAAAAATAATCTAATATATTGATAGTAACTTAATAAGAGGAGTGGTAATCATGAAAGCACTTAATGAAAAAATAGCAGATTTTAAAGATGTCTTTGCTTTGCCGGTGGCGCAAAAAAATATTGTTAGGACAACTTTTAATCTCAGTCAAAAAGCGCATGACGCTATTGGCGAAGTAGCAAATACATTAAACAAAAAAAATGCCGAGGTTTTTGAGACGATGATGGAAATATTTAACAAAATAGGGAATGATTTGCCGTTGTCATCTACAGATGCTGAAAATAAAACGCGCAAAACTTATGTCATAGATAAAAAAACGCTATCTGCTATAAACAAAGCCTCGGAAAAATCAAAAATCCCCCGAGATACATTAATTGATAATTTAGCCCAGACTGTAAAAAAGATTATTGAACTTATCGCGTCTAAAAAAAACGAGAAATATTCGAATATTCTTAAGAAAATTATAAACCCATTCTGCGCAGAGGCTGAAAAAGTAGAAAAGACACTGAAAAAAGAACTTGGAGACGATGATCCCGTTGTCAACAGATTTGGGTTAATTATCGTCATAATCATGAATTTATCGATGGCGATAGAAAACTATTTGAAAAATGGTGAATCAATTGATGCGGAAGATTTTTCGCAACATTAATGCAAGGAGGACAAGATGGAGAGAGAAATCAAAGAATTTGTTGAGGCGGTAGTAGCCATTGAGCCTAAACCGAGCGATGAAAACTACTCACTTTTCAAATCTATTTTTAAACGGTCTAATTATTTCAAGCTGAATAAAAAATTTCTCATTGTTAAAATTAGCCGTAGTGAAAAGCCTTTTTTCGGAGTCGGCAAACCATATATTGAACTTCTGCATCTTCTTGACAATTACTTTCTTGTTTTACTTGTTAATAGCCGTGAGGGATGGGTTTATTCAAAGGCAGAGATAAATGCTAACATTGAGAAGGCCATTTGGCGACTGAATGATAAAGACAATAACTATAAAATCAATAGCTACACATTAAAGGGTAAGAATCAGTTCACCTCACCGGCTGAGTTTTTAAGGAGACCGGAGTTGACACCGCAGAATCAGACGTAAGATAAAAGATGTTTTATGTAAATGAAAAGGGCATCATATATAATTGGAGATATGAAAGAAGCGGGCGACAGGGATTTTAATATTAGGGGGAAAATGTATGCCAGATAATGAATTTGAAAAACTGATAGCCACGCGTAAAGATTGGGTAAAATCGTCAAAAGAAAACAAATTTGATTTTGATAGTATTTTAGCAAGCTTATACAATGACCCATCCCATTTCATCTATGAAATATTGCAAAATGCTGAAGATGCTTCGGCAAAGACGGTGCATTTCGAACTCTTTGAAGACAGGCTCGATATTCGTCATAATGGAAGGGACTTTGACTTCAAGGACATCGAAGGTGTTACGGGCATAGGGATTTCCACAAAAAAGACAGATTTGACCGCGATCGGGAAATTCGGTGTCGGCTTTAAATCAGTTTTTGCTGTTACAGAGACCCCTCATATCTTTTCAGGTGAATACAAGATAAAAATTGATGATTTTGTAATCCCATCAGTAATTAACAACAGTGAGTCAATAAATGGAACTTTAATCAGATTGCCTTTTAATCACAAGACACGCTCATCACAAGATGTTTTCGTGCCCATCGCTCAAAAGTTAGAAAATTTAGGTTTTAAGACACTGCTGTTTTTGAAAAATATAAAAGAAATTAAATGGCAGATACCATCTTCAGGTGGACACTACTTAAAATCATCTGAAAGTCTTCAAAACATACCAAACGCCAAAAAGATTACATTAATCTCAGAAAAGGATACAGAAGAATATATAGTCATAGAAAGACCGATTACGATAGAAAACAAGGAACTGAAAGTAGAAGTAGCGTATAGAATTGGCAAGGTTAAGGATGGAAAAGAAATTATTATTGCAGAGCCAGATTCGAAGCTGGTTGTCTTTTTCCCAACTGAAAAGGTTACCTTTCTTAATTTTGTCATACAAGGTCCTTACAAAACTACACCTAACCGTGAGAATATTCCGCTGGGTGTTAAACAAAATAAGAAGATTATTGATGAGACAGCATGTCTTGTTGCCGATAGCCTTTCAGTTATTAAAGATTTAGGCTATCTTGATGTAAATTTTTTGAATCTTCTGCCTATCAACCCACATAAGAAAACCGAGCCGATTTATTCAGCTATATATGAAAAGGTGAAAGAGAAACTTCTATCTGATGACTTGCTGCCCACTTCAGACGGCAAACATGCTAAGGCAACCGATGTCTTATTGGCACGCGGTAAAGAATTAACCGAATTTCTGAATTCTGAAGATACGCAAAAGCTATTTTCTAAAAGGCACTGGTTAGAGACAAATATAACCGAGGATAAGACGCCGGAATTAAGAAAATATCTAAAGGATGAACTTAAAATTGAAGAAATTGACTTTGAAAGTTTTGCAAGGAAAATAACTGCTGAATTTTTACAAACAAAGTCAGATGAATGGATGATTGATTTCTATGGTCGGCTTTTAGATCAGCAATCGTTATGGAGTGACCGAGGATATTCTAAAGGTGTTTTAAGAACTAAACCTATAATCAGATTAGACACAGGAAAGCATATTGCTCCTTTTGACAACAATGGGCAGGTTAAAGTCTATTTGCCAGCAGAAACTAAGTCTAAATATTATCCAACCGTTAAGCCTATCTTGACTGAAAACGAAGATTCTATGAAATTCTTAAAAGCACTCGGTTTAATAAAACCAGACCTTTTTGCTGAAATCAGGGAATTTATTTTTCCTAAATATCAGACAGAGAATCCTATAAAAGATGAGGGATATTTTGAGGACATTGAAAAACTCTTAAAATTTTATGAAGATAAAAATGTATCAGAGAATAAGAAAAGAGAATTTATGGAGGAATTATCAAAGGCATCTTTCATTGACTCAGTTCACAACGGCACGGAAGAGAATCATCTAAGAAAACCATCGGAGACATATTTTAATGACAAAGACCTGAAAGATTATTTTGATGGTTATCATTCTGTATATTTTGTTTCTGATGCGCTTTATGAGAAATTTGGGGAAGAAAAGCTGAAATCATTTCTTAAAAAATTAGGCGTAGAAGATAAACCGAGACGCATTGAAACAGAAAAAGTGGAAGATTTACATCGGCGAGAAAAAATTAAACTTGTAGGTTTTACCCGCAGAGATGTTTATAGAACGGACTATGAATATGAAGGGTTAGAAAATTTTATAAAAGAAATGAGTATCTATAAGTCATGGTTACTGTGGAAATTGCTGCTGAAAAATATTGAGGGTTTAAGTAGTTCGGATGCGAAAAATTTCTTTGAAGGTAAACTTAAGTGGAAGTATGATGGGTGGAATAGCCGTAGTTTCGATGCGAAATTTACAGAAATCCTCAGACAGCAAGCATGGCTGGTTGATAAGAACAACAATTTCAGAAAAGCGTCAGACATTACCCTATCAGAATTATCAGATGATTACATCAAAGAAAGCCCAAATATAGATGTCCTAAAAAAAGTTCTTGGATTCAAGCCTGACTTTTACGACCAGCTTCCAGAAGATGTTAGGAAACGCATTGAGATTACTAAAGATATACCTGAAGAGGAACTTATTAAATTTGCGTCTACCTTCAAAAAAGAACCATCAGGCAAAGAAGAAGAAAAAACATGGATACCAGAACATGAGCCAAACAAAAATGGTGTGCCAATAAAAGAGGTGCTTCCAGATAAAATTGTTACTCCCGACTTAACAAGACAAGGAGAACAAATAAATTCAGAAGAAAGCAAAGAATCAACAACCGAATATAAAGTGATAGAAGAAGATGACTCTAAAACTCAATCTGATAAAAAAGCAATTGGGAAATGGGGTGAAGAACAGGTTTATAATAATTTGCAGGTAGAATATAAAAAACTCGGGGCTATTACCGAAACAGATTCTGGATTTAAAGCAGTAAATGCCAGCAAAGAAGAATTTGAGATTGTATGGTTGAATAAACAGAGCGACAAAGGAAAAGGATGTGATTTTGTTGTAAAGAAAAGTGGAGATGAGATTGAATATATTGAAGTAAAAGCCAAAACACAAGAAGATGCAGAACTAATAGAGGTTACAGGGACTCAATGGGAGCTTGCAAGAAAACTTTATGAACAAGGCGAAGGAGATAAATACTTTTTCTATCTGGTTTTAAATGTTGGAAAGGAAACTGCTCAAATTAAAAAAGTAAAAAACCCCACTAAACTTTGGAAAGAAGGAAGACTTTATGCACACCCTGTTAATTTTAAGCTTTGAAGAGTAATATAAAGAAAAATTTTAAATTTCACAAGATTTTTGGAATCTTAAAGAGGTTATTCAATAACTAAAAGGTTTTTTGATAAGGGAGAATCCAGAAGTCTTTGAAAATACCGGATTCTCTGGTCAAGTCGGGGAATGACGGACTGCGATAAGCAACAATCTAATGTCTTTGTGATGCCTTGATTTTCAAGGTATTGAGATCTGTTAAACAGCTCTAAATTCTTAGAGGGAGGCGACATCTATGCCTGAACCAAGTTTTCATCGAATCTATGTAGATATCCCTATGGATATATGGGAAGACTTAAAAAAGATTCTCCCTTATAGAGGGATGGTATCTCAAGTGACAAGGTCTCTTCTTATTACTTATGTTGATTATTATCATAGTGAGAAACATAATGCCTTAGAAAAAGGTGCATCTTTTACAGTCAAAAGATGTAAAATTTGTGGATGTCTCGTATGAGTTCGAGGGAAGACCTGTTATATAAAAAGGATTGCGGACGAGCCGCAATGACATCTATACAAAAGTCAGAAGAACTAAATTTATTTTGTCCAAAATTTAATCAGATATTGTATAATTAATTTATGAAATTTGAATGGGACGATGCCAAGAGCAAGACAAACAAGGAAAAACATGGCATTGATTTTGAGACGGCAAAGGCTCTCTGGCTTGATGAGCATAGGATAGAGATTGGCGCCCCTCATCCTGTGGAGAAAAGAAGCATCATAATTGCTGAACTTCATGGCAAACTATGGACTGCCGTATATACAATAAGAAGCGATACCATTAGAATAATTTCTGTGAGGAGATCAAGAAGAAAGGAGGCTGATTTATATGGCAAAGAAGAAATTGGCTGAAAGCACAACTGAGTTTGACAGACGATTCGATGCAGGCGAAGATATACATGACTTGATAGATATGTCAAAGGCAAAGATTATCCGTCATGGCAAAAAGGTGCGCTTAACGCTGGACATTGCCGAATCTCTGGTAAACGATATAGACGACATTAGGCAGAGGATGGGGGTTGACAGGGGAGCGTTGATAAAGGTCTGGCTCCACGAGCGCGTAAAACAGGAAAAAACAGCGATAAAGTAGTTCCTTACGGTAAGGCATAAATATGGCGAAGAATGATATGCTGTTATCATATAGATTTTCTTTCTTGACATAACCTTCAATTGTTCAGCTAAAATAACATCTACAGGGTGCAATCCTCATGAGATAGCCATGAGGATTTTTTATTTTTAGGGGTGCTGCATTGATAACATTTGTCTTAGGCGGTGCAAGAAGCGGAAAAAGCAGATTTGCATTAGAAAAAGCGTCTGTTTGCAAAGGCAAAAAAATTTACATAGCTACTGCACAGGCTATTGACGATGAGATGAAAGAGCGCATCGAAAAACATAAAGAAGAACGTTCAGAGGAGTGGGCAACCCTTGAAGAGCCGCTGAATATCACTACATTGATATCTGACATTCATAGAAGCTATGATGTAATCCTTCTTGACTGCCTTACGCTCTGGCTTTCTAATCTGCTGCTTGATGGAGAAGATATTGAGGTTGAAATTGCGAGTCTCATTGACGCATTACGCATTACGCCTGCCTGTGCCGGAGCCACGGCAGACAGGCATCACGCATCACGCATTTTCATTGTCTCTAACGAGGTTGGGCTTGGAATTGTTCCTGATAATGCATTGTCGAGAAGGTTTAGGGACTTGTCCGGTTATTTAAACCAAAAGATGGCAGCTATTGCTGACGAAGTATATCTTATAACCGCAGGAATACCGGTAAAGATAAAATGACCATAATCAGTAATCAAGCAAAGCAGGCACGGCTTCAAAGCCTTTATCGATGCGATAAGATTATTTATATGCCTGTTTTTTTGCTGAATGTAAAAGGTGATACTGAAGTTGCCCTTAAACGGTAGGACGGTTCGGCTTTAAGGTATCGC
>DBNT01000120.1 GCA_002299835.1 Nitrospiraceae bacterium UBA665
AGTGTAGTGTTACATAAATAGCTTTACACCTTTCGGTCATTCCTGCGGAAGCAGGAATCCAGAAAAAACAAGAACTGGATTCCGCATCAAGTGCGGAATGACAGCAAAACAAATGTAAAGAACTGTTTGTAACAGGACACTAGTGTGCCGGAAAAAATAGAAAATTTACTAAGAGAAATAATATTAGCTGATATGACTGCAATTAATGGAATAATTATGACAGAGGTTCTTAGCGGAATTTTAAAGACAAAAGAATATGATATGGTTTCGTCTGATTTTAAAGGATTTCATTATCTGGAAATAACGGAAGATGTTTTTAGCAGGGCGTCACTAATGGGTTCGGCATTAAGGCGAAAAGGCATAACAGTTCCGGCAACTGACCTCATTATTGCATCATCTGCAATAATATCAGGCTGTGCTGTTTATCACATGGATTCTCATTTTGATGTAATTGCTAAAAATACAGAGTTAAAAGCAAAAAATTTATTGGCTTAAAGGAGATACCATGATAAGAGCAAAAGACATAATGACGACTGGTGTTATTACAGTAGGACCGGCAACTACAATTGAAGAATTTGCAAGGATGCTTGCAGAGCATAAAATCAGTGGTGCACCTGTTGTAAATGATAATGGCGATTTAATAGGCATTGTTACAGAAAACGACCTTATTAGCCAGAACAAAAGGCTGCATATTCCGACTATCATGAGATTGTTTGATGCCTATATTATGCTTGAAAGTCCGGCAAAGATAGAAAAAGAGATAAAGAGAATGGCTGCTTCAACAGTAGGCGATATATGCACAAGGAATGTTATAACAGTTACAGAAAATACACTGGCAGATGAGATAGCCACTATAATGTCAGAAAAGAAAGTACATCTCATTCCTGTGGTTGAAGGCAGGAAGATTAAGGGCATAATAGGCAAGATAGATTTAATCAAAGGAATGGTGAAATAGATTCGGATTATTACTAAATCACCATCAGAGACTGTAAGTGTTGGTCTTAAGATTGGCAGCTTATTAAAGTTGCAGAGCAAAGGCGGAACAGTATTTCTTTATGGTGACCTTGGTGCAGGAAAAACTACGCTTATAAAAGGGATTGCCTCTGCTTTCGGCATTGCTGAAAGGGACACCGGAAGCGCAAGCTTTGTAATAGTTGCAGAGCATGAGACATTTCCCCCATTTTACCATATTGACCTCTACAGAATAGAAAGAGAGGAAGACATCGAGGCGATGGGCATATGGGAATATATAGATTCCGGCGGGGTTACTGTTGTTGAGTGGGCTGAGAGGCTTTCGGAAATCCCTGAAAACGCAATTAAGATAAAGATAAATTATATTGACGAAAATTCAAGAGAGATATTTATTGAGGGCATAGATGAAACGGATTGGAATAATATGTAAAGCCGGCAGGCCGGAGCCCGCAGAGATATTAAAGAAGTTTCTCCCATGGCTCAGAAGCAAAGGCCATGATGTATTTTTAGACATAGAAACAGCAGAAATTCTCAATGTAGATGGACATCCCAGGGCAAATATCCCGTCGCTTGTTGACATTATCATTGTTCTTGGCGGTGACGGAACAATGCTTAATGTTGCAAGGCTTGTAGGAGAAAAAGGCATTCCCATACTGGGTGTTAATCTCGGCGGCCTGGGCTTTATAACAGAGGTAAATAGGGAGGAGATATTTGAAGCAGTAGAAAAAGTTCTGTCCGGAAACTGCTCTGTTGAAGATAGAATAATGCTTACTGCATTTGTATATCGTCATGGAGAAAAAATAGCAGACTTCGCCGTCTTAAATGATGTGGTTGTGAATAAGGGAGCGCTTGCAAGAATTATTGATATGGAGACATATGTCAATAAATCATATGTTGCTACATTTAAGGCAGATGGTTTGATTGTCTCAACCCCTACGGGTTCAACAGCCTACTCACTGTCTGCTGGTGGCCCCATACTTTATCCTACCTTAAACAGCATTGTCCTTACACCTATATGCCCGCATACCCTTACAAACAGGCCCATTGTCCTTCCGGATGATTTTACCATTGAAATTATGATGAGATCAGAAAGTGAAGACGCCTTTCTTACCCTTGACGGACAGGCCGGCTTTTCTTTGAAAAAAAACGATGCTATTGTTGTTAGAAAATGTGATTTTAGGGCAAAGCTGCTTATTCTTTGCGAAAGAGATTACTTTCAAGTGCTCAGAGCAAAGCTAAAATGGGGAGAGCGATGAGTCAGCCAGCTTCGCCTGAGTCAGAAGCCAAAAGTCATGAGTCATGAGTTAAAAAATAATATAATAACAATTCTTGAATTTTATAAAGAGCTTGGCTTTGAGAGACTGCCGCTTAACTACAGTAACGAGTTACAAGTAAAGTGTCAAAGTGTCAAAGTATCAAAGTATCAAAGTGTCAAAGACCCTGATACTCTGACACTTGGTAACTCTGACACTTCATTCGTTACTCGTTACTCGTCACTAAACAAGGAGGATGCCCTCAAGTCCCTCCGTGAAGAGATCGGAGATTGCCAGAGATGTAAACTTTCAAAAGGAAGAACTCATATCGTCTTTGGCGAAGGCAATGCAAATGCATCTGTTATGTTTATCGGAGAGGCGCCAGGGAAAGATGAAGACATTCAGGCAAGACCGTTTGTAGGAGAAGCAGGACAAATTCTTACACGTCTTATTAATAATATGGGGAAGGCATCGGGCTTAAATTTTACAAGAACTGATGTTTATATCGCAAATATCGTAAAATGCAGACCCCCGATGAATCGGGACCCCCAAGCTGATGAAATAGCGGCATGTCTGCCCTTTCTTGAAAGACAGATCGATACAATAGCCCCTAAAATTATTATGGCGCTCGGGAAGGTAGCTGCCCATACGCTTATGGGATTGGAGACACCATTAGCTAAATTTTCTATTGCAAAAATAAGGGGACAGTTTTTTGAATATAAGGGAATTCCAGCTATGCCCACATATCATCCGGCATATTTTTTAAGAAACCCTAAGGATAAGCCGTTGACATGGGCTGATGCACAGGCAGTGTTGCAGAAATTGAGTAAATGAGTAAATGAGTAAATGGGGTCCGAAAAATAGAGATAGAAAATTGTCATTCCGAACCCCTCACTCTGTCATTCCGAGCGAAGCGAGGAATCTTAATTATATCGCTCGGGATAAACTCCGCGAGGAATCTTGCTGTTTTCCGAAAAAGATTTCTCAAACCCTTTGGGTTTTCGAAATGACAGACATATCAACGCATTTAAAATCCTATCTCTATTCTTCGGTGGGGTTGACTACAAAGTTTTGTCTTTAGTAGACTATCGTCATGGAAAAAAGGATAATGAAAGCATTTGAGGATAGCGTAGCGGTGAAGGAAAAGTTTGTCAGGGAGTATGCTCCGCTTATCGAAGAAGTGTCAAAGATTATAGCAGATGCATTCAATGACGGCAAAAAAATCCTTCTTTTCGGCAACGGGGGCAGTGCTTGTGATGCTTCACACATTGCAGCAGAGTTTGTTAACCGCTTTAAAAAGGACAGGCCCGGGTTGCCTGCTATTGCTTTGAACACGGATATGGCTGTGCTGACATCCATAGCTAATGATTATGATTACTCGGAAATCTTTGCGCGGCAGGTCAAGACATTGTCAGAACCCGGGGATATTGCCATAGCTATAAGCACAAGCGGGAGTTCAAAGAATATCCTTAAGGCAGTTGATGTGGCAAAGAAAAAGGGCTTAAAGACCATTGCCCTTACTGGGTTAAAAGGCGATAAGTTTGCTTCCAAAAGTGATTATGCCTTTGTTGTGCCATCTGATGATACGCCGAGGATTCAGGAGACACACATTACTCTCGGTCATGTATTATGCCAGATGGTGGAAGAGTTATTATTTGAAGCGCCTCGGAAAAGATGAGGAGATGAGAATTTTCGGAATCGACCCCGGAAGTATAAACTGTGGATACGGACTGATAACAAAAATTAGGGACACATCCCATATTTGTGGAAGTATAAGCCGAAAGGTGGATACAAATATGGGATGTGTCCCTAATAATTTTTCTAAACTCCAATACATTTCCTCTGGTAGGATAGCTCTGCCTGCAAGCAAGCCTCTTTATGCAAGACTTAGGGAACTTTACACATCCCTTGCGGATGTGATTTCTGAATATAAGCCCGATGAAATAGTTATTGAAAAGATATTTTTTGCAAAAGGCACAAAGGCGGCCCTAAATCTTGGACATGCAAGGGGGGTGGCGCTTCTTGCTGCTTCTTTGACTGGACTGTCTATTTATGAATACAGCGCTCTTGAGGTGAAAAAGGCAGTAGTGGGTTACGGAAGGGCTGATAAGAATCAGGTGCAGAAGATGGTAAAACAGATTTTGGGGCTGAACAGGGTTTTGTCTTCTGACAGCGCAGATGCCCTTGCGCTGGCAATATGTCATGCTAATACGAAGCGTTTATAGCGTTATGGAGTTATAGTGTTCATTGCGTTATAATAAACAGCAAGAATGAAATACGGTAAGTTTCAAATTAACCCTATAACGCATCACGCATTACGCATCACGCTATTATGATTGCATCGCTGCGTGGAAAACTGATTTCAAAAAGACCGGAGAGCCTGATAGTCGATGTTGGAGGCGTGGGCTATAGCGTTCAGGTTCCTTTAACCCTTCTCTCGTCGCTCCCTGATGAAAATAGAGATATTTTTCTCCATATTCATACCCATGTAAGGGAGGATGCTATACAGCTTTATGGATTTCAGACAGAGGATGAGAAAAGGATATTCACCACGCTCATAGGCATATCAGGAATAGGGCCGAAGGTAGCATTAAATATACTCTCAACTATTCCGCCGGATAATTTTTACAGTGCAATAAACTCCGAAGATGTGGATATGCTCTGCAGGGTTCCGGGGCTCGGTAAAAAAACAGCCCATAGATTGATCCTCGAACTCAGGGGAAAGCTGCCATCCATTAAGGAGAAGAAAGATGTTCTCTATGACGACACATTGTCAGCTTTGATAAACTTAGGCTACAAGAAAAACATAGCTCAGGATGCGCTCCAGAAGGCATACGACACCGGACACAGAGACATTGAAAGTCTTTTGAAAGAAACGTTAAAGCATCTTAGAAGAGAATAAAATGCCTGTTTGATTTACAACTTGCAATATAATGTGTTATTCTGTGTTACAGGAGGTGAGATTATGAGCACAACCACTTTGACCATAAGAATAGATGAGCAGACAAAAGACAGACTCGACAAACTTGCAAAGTCAACCGCAAGGTCAAAATCGTATCTTGTATCTAACGCGATTGAAGAATATCTCTCAATCAACGAATGGCAGATACAGGAGCTTGTCAAGACCATAAAAAAAGCCGACAGTCCCAATGCTAAATTTGTTGACCATGTGAAGGTCGTTGAATGGCTTGACAGTTGGGGAACCGACAATGAGCTGGAGCCGCCGAAATGCAAATAAAGTGGAGTGATGCTGCAATTTCAGACCTTGCTGAGATAAGGCGATATATAGCAAACGACAAACCTATTGCTGCAAGAAATGTTGCCGCAAGGATTAAAAAAGCAGTAAATGCCTTAAAGGAACACTCTGCGCTCGGCAGACATGGGCGCATAGAAGGGACAAGGGAACTGGTAGTTTCAGGATTGCCGTATATAATTCCGCACAGAGTAAAGAACGGCATTATAGAAATTCTCAGGGTGTTTCATACGGCAAGAGAACAGAAGAGCGAGAGGTAAAAGAATTTTGCGAAGACGGCAAGATAATCTGGAGCAAGCTGGTTAAATTCAATTCAGCGAAATAACCCATGCGTATAGAAGATAAAGAAATCCATCCCCTTTCTCCTGAAGCCATTCAGGAGGATATCCCTTACGAGGTAAACCTTCGCCCCCGCTCGCTTGACGAGTTTGTCGGACAGGAAAAGATAAAAGAAAATCTGAAGGTCTTTATCTCGGCGGCGGCGATGCGGCAGGAGCCTCTGGACCACGCGCTTTTTTTCGGGCCTCCGGGGCTTGGCAAGACAACACTTGCCACTATAATTGCAAATGAACTCGGCGTGAACATAAAGACCACTACAGGCCCTGTGCTTGAGCGGCAGGGCGACCTTGCAGCAATACTTACAAACCTTTCTGATAAGGATATTCTTTTTATTGATGAGATACACCGCCTGCCGAGAATTGTTGAAGAAGTTTTGTATTCGGCAATGGAGGATTATAAGCTTGATATAATTATCGGGCAGGGACCAAATGCCCGCACCCTTAAAATCAATCTCCCGCGTTTTACGCTTATTGGTGCAACTACAAGAACAGGTCTCCTTACATCTCCGCTGAGAGATAGATTTGGTGTCATAAACAGGCTTGAATTTTACAGCATCTCCGAATTGAAGCAGATAACAGTAAGGTCTGCGCATTTGCTCGTAGTAGAAATAAGAGACGATGCCGCATCAGAGATTGCAAAGCGTTCACGAGGCACTCCGAGAATTGCCAACAGGCTTTTAAAACGGGTAAGGGACTTTGCACAAGTCAAAGGCAACGGTATTATCGATATTAAGATTGCCGCTGATTCTCTAAATGCTATGGATGTTGATATACTCGGTCTCGATGAAATTGACAGAAAGCTCTTGCTCACGATAATAGAAAAGTTTGGCGGCGGCCCTACCGGGGTTGATGCCATAGCAGCAGCGCTCAGAGAGGACAAGGAGACAATAGAGGATGTGTATGAGCCGTATCTTTTGCAGGAAGGGCTGCTTGAGAGGACTTCACGCGGCAGGCTCGCCACAAGGCTTGCATATGAGCACTTAGGATTAAAATTGCCGCAGGGATTGTTTTAGAAGTGAAACTTCTTATGCATATATGTTGTGCGCCTTGCTCATTATATCCACTTACAGTTGTCAGAGACAGGGGCATTGAAGTAAGAGGACTATGGTTTAATCCGAACATACATCCATTTACCGAATATAAAAACCGTTTTGATTCTGTAAAAAAACTCGAAGCCCTGTGGAACTCTGAAAATACAAATCCCCCCATCCCCCCTTTACCAAAGGGGGGCAAGGGGGGATTAAAGATTGAATACATTGATTACTACGGATTGAAGGAGTTTTTGAGGAATATTATCGGAAGAGAAGATAACCGATGCGAATACTGCTATTCAGTAAGATTGGAGGAAACTGCTAAAAAGGCGAAAGAGATTAATGCCGATGCCTTTACTACATCTTTATTAGTTAGCCCTTATCAGAAATTTGATGCTATAATAAATATAGGCAGGCTGATAGAGGATAGATACGGTGTGGAATTTTATGCTGAAGATTTTAGGAGCGGGTTTAATAAAGGCAGGAGGCTTTCAAGAGAACTAAAACTTTATCGACAAAAATATTGTGGATGCATATATTCAGAGGTGGAGAGGTATGGAAGATAGGGAGGAGATGATGACAAAGTGTAAAGCGTTGAGCGTTGAGCGTGGAGCGTTAAGCGTCAAAGAAAAAATTCAGAATTTGAAAAAACTCGTTACTCGTTACTCGTTACTCGTTACTGTTTTTATACTATTCACTATTCACTATTCACTATTCACTGCTTATGCTGAGACCACAATAAGAGTGCTGCTTGTGGATAAGGCAAACCCAAGATTGCCAGACATGAATGAAAAGATTGAGCGACTGGGCAATGCAAAGGGAGATGTTTTTCTGAACGGGCTAAAATATTCGGGCATTATTGAGGTATGGAGGGGTGAAAACGATTTGTATGTTGTCAATGAAGTGCCCCTTGAAGATTATATAAAAGGTGTAGTTGTCGGTGAGGTCAGTAGCAACTGGGACATGGAAGCACTAAAAGCACAGGCTGTTGCTGCAAGGACATTTGCAATTTACCATAAGATTAGGGGTGGTTTGCAAACAATGCCTTTTCATCTTACATCATCTGTGCTTCATCAGGTTTACAAAGGCGGCAGCATTCCTGAAAGCATTGCGAAGGCAGTAAACGATACAAGGGGAGAGATACTGATTTTTGAAGGAAAACCAATATTAGCATTTTATCATTCTACAAGCGGCGGCATGACAGAATGCCCTTCTGAGGTTTTTGGGCGGAGATTGCCATATCTTAAGCCTGTGGAAACTACTTCAAGGCTGTCGCCGCATAATATATGGGAAAGGAGAATACCGCTTACGGATATAGAAAGAGCAGCAAATATTAAAGGCATAAAAGAGATAACCATAGATTCCCACACTGTTTCAAATCGGGTGAGGGATTTTAAAATTACTACAGACAGTGGTGAATATTATGTTCCTGCAAGAAATTTAAGAAGGAACCTCGGATGGGCAACATTACCAAGCACTTTTATAACAAATATAAGTATGAACGGAGAAGCTTTCGTCTTTGAAGGCAGGGGGTTTGGTCATGGCGTTGGAATGTGTCAGTGGACTGCCCTTGATATGGCGAGGGCAGGGATGAGTTACAGGGAAATCCTCTCCAGATTTTATCCCGGCACTATTGTAGAGTTATATAATTCAGTAACTGATTTTTAGGCGGTAATGAATTTTTTAGATTGTAAATTGAAAATTTCTAATTATGAGAATAAAAGGCTCTGAAAGATCTTCCATTTTGCTTCTTAGCAGAAACACTGTAGTAATAGGGGTTGTCATTATTGCAGTAGCAGGTTTCGGATTAGGCTATTTTTTAGGCTATCGGGGCGGGGGGGCATCTCCTGTAGAAAAGGAAGATATAGCCGCAAGGGAAAGAGAGTTGCTTCCTCCTGAAGACAGGAGGGTTCTGGAGCCGCATAGAGAAGATAAGCCTGTGATAATGCTCCCTCCTATTCCTCTGCCTTCAGGCGACTCAGTGCCTGGCGAAACACCAGTGGTTCCGTCTCCTGATAGAGAACTTCTTCCTAAGTACAAAAATATTGAAAAGGATGAAACTCTTACCGTAGAGCCAGAAAAAGAACTGAAACCAAAGGCTGCTACAAATGAAGGCATAAAAAAGGACAAAACATCTGACAAAACATCTGATAGAGCAATTTCAGACAGAGATAAAAGAGATCCAAAAGCCAGAACCGTAGCCCCTGCAGATACAGTATCCCCTAAGAGGCTTTATACTGTTCAGGTAGGCGCTTTTCCGTCAAAGGAGGGGGCGGAAAGATTGCAGCGGATTTTAAAGACAAAAGGGGTTGAATCTTATATTGTCAATGCTACCAAAGATCGCTACTTCAGGGTGAAAATAGGGTCATTTAAAAACCGGAGAGAAGCTGAACGAAACGCAACAATTCTTAAAAAGAAAACCGGTATGGAGAATTTTGTAACTACAAGACCCTAATCCGTAATCATGGATAGCAGGTATGCATTCAAAGCCTTTAGAAAGTGTTTGTTTATGTGTAAATGAAAGATTATAAATGTATCATCTATCAAGTTACTACCGACGGTGATGACGAAAACAAGATAATGTTATATCAAGCACTGCGTCTAAAGGCTTTTCAGCATACCTGCTATCCATATGTTAGAATGTTTTATTACGGATTTAGGACAAGATAAGTTTATGGAGGTTAATACGAAGACTTCAGAAATTGAACTCGATGCCGAGAAGGAATATCCCTTTCTTCACGGTGGAATTGACAAGACATTAAAGCTTATAGAAAACTCTCTCCATGTTGCCATAAGCATAAGGGGCAGCAAGCTCTTAATAAGGGGAGAGGATGGGAATGTTGAAAGAGCAGAAAAGCTAATTCAGGAGATAAGGGAAGTAAATAGAGACGGCTACATATTAAAACCCGAAGATATTGGATATGCTGTAAGGTCTGCATCAGAAGGGGCGGATGTTTCTGTAAAGGAGCTTTTTCAGGGCGGGATACCGGTTTCCTCAAAAAAGAGGTTTATAATACCGAAAACAGATACCCAGAGAAAGTATATAAATGCAATAAACGGTTATGACATAGTCTTTGGTATCGGACCTGCTGGCACAGGCAAGACATATCTTGCAATGGCAATGGCAATTAACTCTTTTCTCACAAAACAGGTGTCAAGGATAGTCCTTGTAAGGCCTGCTGTAGAGGCAGGCGAGAAATTAGGTTTCCTGCCCGGCGATATAGCGGAAAAGATAAGCCCTTATCTCAGACCTTTGTATGACGCCCTCTTTGATATGATGGAGATAGACAAGGCATCAAAGCTGATAGAACGCGGCATTATTGAGATAGCGCCCCTTGCATTTATGAGGGGAAGGACATTGAACGATTCCTTTATAATACTTGATGAGGCGCAGAACACAACTCCTGAACAGATGAAGATGTATCTGACAAGGCTTGGTTTCGGTTCAAAAACAGTGATAACAGGAGATATTACCCAGATAGACCTTCCGCCTGGCAGGACATCAGGGCTTGTAGAGGTAATACGCATATTGAAGGATGTGGAAGATATAAAGATAGTCTACTTCACAGAAAAGGATGTCGTCCGGCACAGACTCGTTCAGGAAATTGTAAGGGCATATGAAAGACATGAAAAACGGGATACAGAAGAACAGCATTAACAGCATCCGGAAATTTTTTGACCTGAAATATCTTCTGAGCCGGCTCAGGGAATATAAAGAAAAACACAGGGAAGATATATACAGGATAGCTGTCTTAATAGCCCTTGGACTTGTATCTGCCATTATAATTCAGGAAAATGCAGGCGTAGGCCGTTTCATAGGAAGTTTTCTCATAGCCTTCATAATCCTTTTTATTTTCTACAAAGATATAAAACGTTATAAGCCGGGCTATCTCAAAGATTACAAGATGCTCCTACTTTTGGGGCTTCTTGTTGTGACCACTCTTTTTGTCGGCAAGGTATTTGACTATTTACTTTCAGGGCTTTATAGGGGGCTGCATTTCCCCGCCTATTTAGATGTCCCGGCTTATATCTTTGGCATACCTATCCCCATAGGCGCCATGCTGGTTACGCTTATATTTGATTTTCACTCGGCAATAATATTTTCATTTATAATAAGCCTTTTAACAGGCATATGGCTTGATAGCCCGTTTTATCCTGTATATGCGTTTATCGGGAGCCTGACTGCGGCATTCGGGGTAGCGAGATGCAAAAAACGCTCAGCACTTGTAAAGGGCGGCATATATGTCAGTGCTGTAAATGCAGCAACAGCTGGTATTATTCTGCTTTTAGGAGGCAATCTATTTTCTCCTGTAGCAGGACCTTCTTTTTTATTTGCAGCTATGTCCGGTATTTTAGTAGTATCAATGGTTTTTATAATGCTTCCCTTTATTGAGTATTTGTTTGGCATAACTACCGATATAAGCCTTATAGAACTACTGGACCTCGATCAACCTTTAATGAGGAACCTTATGATAATAGCGCCAGGGACATACCATCACAGTGTAATTGTGAGCAATCTTTCAGAAGCGGCTGCAGAGGCTGTTGGCGCTAATCCACTTCTTGCAAGAGTGACGGCTTATTATCACGATATAGGAAAGATGAAGATGCCGGAATATTTTATAGAAAATCAAACTTCTGCTGTGAGCAAACATGATAAACTAACTCCTCATATGAGCAGCATGATATTAATATCCCATGTAAAAGAGGGAGTTGATCTCGCACGGCAATACAAGTTGCCCAAACTGGTAACAGACATAATACAGCAGCATCACGGCACGAGCCTTATAGCATATTTTTATCAGAGGGCTGTTGAACAGGGCACCAATATGTCACAGGACAACTACAGGTATCCAGGGCCCAAACCCCAGACAAGGGTGGCGGCTCTTGTCATGATGGCAGATGCTGTTGAGGCGGCATCACGCGCACTTACAGACCCTACACCTGCCAGAATATCAACCCTTGTGGAAAGAATCATAAACAATATCTTTCTTGATGGACAGATAGATGAGTGCGAACTCACATTAAAAGATATATCGGAGATAAAAAGAAGGTTTACCTATATTTTGATCAGCATATTCCATAAAAGGATAGCCTATCCTGATGCTGGTATAAGGCCTTTAACAACACAAAGACCTGAAAAAGCAATTTATGAGGAGCCGGTTTCTTCAAAATCCCCCCCAGCCCCCCTTTAGCAAAGGGGGGCTGGGGGGGATTTAATGACCCGGCGGCGCCGTCAGCAAAGGACAATGGAAATAACTATCACAAACAACCAGAGGCTTATAAAGATAAACCAGCAAAAGGTAAAAAAAGTACTGAGAAAAACTCTCCAGTATCTGAAAGATAGCGGCAAGTTAAATTCGTTACTCGCTACCCCCCACCCACCCCTCCCCCTCAAGGGGGGAGGGTTAGGGAGGGGGTGTTACTCGTTACTGGAAGTAAGCATACTCTTTGTAAATGACAGGAAGATGAGAGAGTTAAACCTTTGTTATCGCGGAAAAAATAAAACTACCGATGTCCTGTCGTTTCCACAACAAGACAGTAACAAGTTACAAGTAACGAGTAACGAGAAGCCTGATAATAGTCAGCATCAAAGCATCAAAGCATCAAAGCATCAAAGCATCAAAGCATCAAAGACTCTGACACTTGGCAACTCTGACACCTCACTCGTCACTCGTCACTCGTTACTGCCTTTAGGTGATATTGTTATCAGCCTTCCACAGGCAAAGAGACAGGCGCAAGAAAATTCAAAATTCAAAATTCAAAATTCAAGAAGCAAAATTCAAAATTCAAAATTCAAATCAAAACTCGTTACTCGTTACTCGTCACTGCCTTTATATGAAGAAGTCACAAAACTCTTGATTCACGGCTTTCTTCATCTTCTCGGATACGATCATGAGAAGAATAAATATCAAGCAAAGAAGATGAGGGAGATGGAAGAAGAATTGCTTTTTTATGTTTCTTTGTTCTGATTTGCCTGCCTGTGCAGAAGCAGACAGGTCCAGATCATTCTGAAGGATTCTCCGACAAGCGGTCGACTGAGCTCACGCTGAAGTCGACAATGACACTATCATTGAGACACAGCATAAAATAGACATTTTTCCCAAAAATAGAGATAGAGAATTGTTATCCCATTAAATCCCCC